>WJLY01000157.1 GCA_014728245.1 Candidatus Effluviviaceae Genus IV sp. | reverse complement strand
GTGCTCAAGGGCTACGCCGACGTCTTCGGCACGGATCGTTTCTACGTCGAGCTCCAGGAGAACGGCCTAGAGGAGCAGGCGCGCGCGAACGCGGGGCTCGTCAGGCTCGCGCGGGAGCTCGGCCTCGAGCTCGTCGCCACGAACGACGTCCACTACATGGAGCAGTCGGACTACCAGGCGCACGACGTCCTCCTCTGCATCGGCACCGGGAAGCGCCGCGACGACGAGAACCGCCTGCGCTTCGAGACGGACGCCTTCTACTTCCGCACGGGCGAGGAGATGGCGGAGCTCTTCTCCGAGCTCCCGCGCGCGGTCTCGAACACGCGCGCGATCGCCGACCGCTGCGAGCTCGAGCTCGAGTTCGGCCGCTACCGCTACCCCAGGTTCGACGTGCCCGGGGGCGAGACGGAGGCCTCGCAGCTCAGGAAGCTTGTCGAGGCGGGCGCGAGCGAGCGATACGGGGATCTCGACTCCCGCGTGCGCGAGCGCGTCGAGAGCGAGCTCGGCGTGATCGAGCGCATGGGCTTCCCCGGCTACATGCTGATAGTCGCGGACATCGTCCGCTTCGCGCGCGAGCGGGGGATCCCCGTCGGTCCGGGGCGCGGGAGCGCGGCGGGGTCGATCGTGAGCTACTGCCTGGGCATCACCAAGCTCGACCCCTTCCGGTACGACCTCATCTTCGAGCGGTTCATGAACGAGGGCCGGAACGAGATGCCGGACATCGACCTCGACTTCTGCCAGTCCAGACGCGAGGAGATGATCGACTACGTCACGCAGAAGTACGGGCGCGAGCAGGTCGCGCAGATCATCACGTTCGGCACGATGGCCGCGCGCGCCTCGATCCGCGACGTCGGCCGGGTGCTCGACCTGCCTCTGCCGGTCGTGGACCAGGTGGCGAAGCTCGTCCCCGCGAGCCCCGGCATGACGCTCGAGCGCGCGCTTCGCGACGAGCCCGAGCTCGCCCGGCGCGCCGAGGAGGACGCCGCGGTCGGCGAGGTCCTTCAGATCGCGCGGAGGATCGAGGGCCTCACCCGCCAGCCGGGCAAGCACGCGGCGGGCGTCGTCATAGGCAACCGGCCCCTCACCGAGTACTGCCCGCTCTTCCGCCAGGCGGGGACCGAGGAGGTCACGACCCAGTTCGACATGAAGGCCGTGACGGAGATCGGCCTCCTGAAGATCGACTTCCTCGGCCTGCAGACGCTGACGATGACGCGTCTCGCCTCGGACCTCGTCGCCGAGAGGACGGGGGCTCGCATCGAGCCCGACGACCTCCCGCTCGACGACGAGGAGACCTACGCGCTCTTCCAGCGCGGCGAGACGAAGGGCATCTTCCAGTTCGAGTCCGGCGGCATGCGGGACCTCCTCCGGCGCGCGCGTCCCGACCGCTTCGAGGAGCTCATCGCGCTCAACGCCATGTACCGCCCCGGGCCGATGGAGAACATCGACCCGTTCATCGGTCGGAAGTTCGGAAACGAGGAGATCCCGAGCGTAAACGAGCGCGTCGACCCCATCCTCGAAGAGACCTACGGCATCATGGCCTACCAGGAGCAGGTCATGCGCATCGCGCAGGCGGTGGCCGGGTTCTCGCTCTCCGAGGCCGACAAGCTCAGGAAGGCCATGGGCAAGAAGAAGCCGGAGCTCATGGCGGAGTTCCGAAAGAAGTTCCTCGCCGGCGCCGTCGAGCAGGGCTACGAGGCGGGCGTCGCCGAGACGATCTACGACCACATGGAGCGCTTCGCCGGGTACGGCTTCAACAAGTCGCACTCGGCGGCGTATGCGTTCATCGCGTATCAGACCGCGTACCTCAAGGCGCACCACCCGACGGAGTTCATGACGGCGCTGCTGACATTGGACATGGGCGACACGGACAAGGTGGCCGAGTACGCCGACGAGTGCCGCCGGATGGGCATCCGGATACTGCCGCCCGACGTGAACGAGTCCCGCGCGGCCTTCACCGTCACGGGCGAGCGGACGATCCGCTTCGGTCTCGCCGCGGTGAAGGGCGTGGGCGCGAAGGCCGTCGAGAGCATCGTCGAGGCGCGCGAGGACTCGCCCTTCCGCTCGCTCCTCGACTTCTGCGAGCGCGTCGACCCGAGACTCGTCAACAAGACCGTCGTCGAGTGCCTCGTGAAGGCGGGCGCGTTCGACTCGCTCGGCGTCGAGCGTTCGAGGCTCTTCGAGGGCGCCTCGCATGCGATCGAGCTCGGCGCGCGCGCGCACCAGGACCGCGCCGTCGGCCAGGAGAGCCTGCTCGACGCCCTCTGCGACGCGGCCGAGGGAGAATCCGAGAGGCGCCCCGATGAGGGGCTGCCCGAGGTCCCGCCGTGGAGCGAGCGCGACCGCCTCGCGCACGAGAAGGCGGTGATCGGGCTCTACGTCTCCGGCCACCCGCTCGCCGAGCAGGAGAAGTGGATCAGGCTCTACTCGAACGCGGACACCCGCTCGCTCGCGGAGCGCGACGGGCAGGAGGTCGTCCTCGGCGGGATGCTGGCCGCCGTCCAGCGCCGGCGCTCCCGGAAGACGGGGAACCCCTGGGCGCGCCTCACGCTCGAGGACCTCCTGGGCTCGGCCGAGGCGCGCGTCTTCAAGCGGACGCTCGAGCGGTGCGGCGAGGAGCTCGCGCCCGAGCGCGTGGTCTGCCTCATCGGGCGGGTGGACGGCTCGGGGAGCTCGCCCGTTGTCATCGTGGACGAGGTCGTGCCCTTCGAGGAGGCGCCCGCGCGGCTCCTCGGGCGCGTGATGATCCGCGTGCGCGAGGAGGAGCTCGACGATTCGCGGATCGACGACCTCGTCTCGATCGTCAAGGGCAGCCCCGGCCAGGCGGAGGTCTTCTTCAGGGTGGAGCGAGAAGGCGGCCCGACGGTGACCGTCAGGGCCGGGAACGACCTCCGCGCGGGCCCGGGCAGGCAGCTCGCC
>WJLY01000156.1 GCA_014728245.1 Candidatus Effluviviaceae Genus IV sp. | reverse complement strand
GTCCAGGTACGTGCGCAGCGTTGCCTCCTTTGGTCTGTCCCGCGGCCGGATCGCGACTGCCTCGGCCGCACCCCGTCAGTCCCTACGAGATCGACTGGCGGAGACCCCTCAATCCCGCCTCGTTGTAGAGGCGGCTCGCTATCCTGAACGCGTGCCGCGGCAGACCCCTCACCAGGTACCGGCCTGACGATTGCATCGAGGCATACACGTCGCATGCCGAGCAGGGAAGGTCGGACCTCGGCTCCGCCGTTCCGAGGAGCATCTCACGCGCGTAGCGGATGTCGGGGTTGTTGATCGCCTCGTATAGCCCGTCGGTGAACGCGTTGGCCCCGAAACCGCCCTGTATATTGCAGCAGCAGCCCAGCACGCGGCCGTCCCAGTTCAGTTGAGGTTCCTCCCACAGCTGATGGCAGAAGACGCTGAGATCATGGTGAGGATACAGGCGACCGGCCGCGCGGCGCAACTCCTCAAGCGCGCGGTCTCCAGGCCGCTCGCCGGCCTCATTCCTGGCCGGGGAGAGCGTTCGGTCCCACGACTGCTTCAGGCGGAACGACATTCCCAGCTCGGCCGCGAGCGCACGCGCCGCGGGGATTTCGTGCTCGTTGTGTGCGAACACGATGAACTGCCACGTCAGTCGCGGGTAGCGAGAACCTGACTCCGCCTTGAGCGCGTTTATTCGCCTGATCGACTCGATCACAAGGTCGAGATCGCCTCCTCGCCTGTACCTTCTGTAGACCGCCTGAGTGGCGCCGTCGATCGAGCAGGTGACGCGCCGCAACCTGTGTCCGACGACGGCCCGGAGCGCGTCTTCTGTCACGCCGTTCAGCGTCGCCCCGTTGTCCATTGTGAGAGCGACACTGTGTTCGGAGGCGCACTCGAGAATGGCGGGGAGCTCGGGGTTGAGGAACGGCTCGCCCCATCCCGAAAGCTCCACGCTTCGGACCCAGGGGTTCGCCGCCAGCATGTCCGCGAAGTCGCGCGACTTCAGGTAGCCGGTTCCTATGCTCTCGTCCACCTTGCCCCGGGTGTTCGCGCACGCTGGACAGCTGATAGCGCACACCGTAGACGCGTCCACGCGGATTCGACGCGGTCTCACGGACATTTTGGCCATATGTCCTCCGCTGGGGTCTCCGGCGGGACGACGTGACGCGGCCCCGCGGCCTGTCTACCGGATCTCGTCGGCCTCGTAGGAGATCCGGTACACGCGTCCGGCCCGGTCGTCCGAGACGAGCAGGGCGCCGTCCGGCATGACAAGCACGTCGACCGGCCGTCCGAACGCATCGCCGTCCGAGAGCCACCCCTCGGCGAAGACCTCATAGGCCATGGCCTTGCTCTCCTCGATTCGGACGAGCGTGACGCGGTAGCCGATCGGCCGATCCCGGTTCCACGAGCCGTGCTCCGCGATGAAGACCTGGCCGCGGTATCTGTCCGGAAACATCTCGCCCGTGTAGAAGCGCATGCCGAGCGCCGCTACGTGAGGTTCGAGCTCGATCTCGGGTCCGAGGTAGTCCTCAGGGTCGCGGTCGACGCCGTACTCAGGGTCAGGCGTGCCGCGGCCGTGGAAGTACGGAAACCCGAAGTGGAGACCCTTGCGAGGCGCCCGGTTCAGCTCGTCGGGGGGCTCGTCGTTGCCCATCCAGTCCCTGCCGTTGTCGGTGAACCAGAGAACGCCGGTCTCCGGGTGCCAGTCGAATCCCACCGTGTTCCGGACTCCTCCCGCGTAAACCTCCAGGCCGGTGCCGTCCGGTTGCATGCGCATGATCGACGCGAAACGCTCGTCGTCGCGCTCGCAGACGTTGCACGGCGCGCCGACCGGCACGTAGAGACGGCCGTCAGGGCCGAACGCGATGAACTTCCACCCGTGGTGCGCTTCGTCGGGGAACGCCTCGCTAACTACCACCGCTTCCGGGGGATCGTCGAGGAGTGATTCGATGTCGTCGAACCGCAGCACCCTGCTGACCTCGGCGACGTAGAGCGACCCGCCGCGAAAGGCGACACCGTTGGGCGCCCTGAGGCCGGAGGCTATCGTGTAGACGGTGTCCGCCCCGGGCACGCCGTCGTCGTCGCGGAGAGCGTAGACGTTGCCCCGCTCGCGCGTTCCCACGAAAACCGTTCCCTCGTCCCCCAGGCACAGCGAACGCGCGCCCGGAACGTCCGCGGCGTACGTTTCGATGCGGAAGCCTTCCGGCAGCCGGATCTCGTCGAGTCCCGTGAAGGGCGCTTTCCCGGCCACGCCCGACACGTAGCCGGCTACCTGCGCGCACCCGGTGCCGGCGCACGCCGCCGTGAGGACCAGAGCAACCAGGGTCAATACGCGGCGGCCGGCGCGCTCGCCCGTTCCCATGTGTGTCTCCTCCTTCAGATGGCCTCAGCTCAGGGTGACTTGGTGCTCGTTCACTCCTTCGACGCCTCCGGCGGGCGCCGTGTCGCGGTCCGATACGGCGACCGCCGGGCGCGGCCGTCGAGCGTTGTCTGAACTCACCAGTCGGCCGCGCTACGTTTCCGCTCCTGAATCGCGCGGAACGGTGGGCGCCTTCGACGGACGAAAGGCTGTCGGCGGAGCAGACGATAAGGCGGCGGTCATCGGGACCGCCGCCCTCGAGTGTGTGGTACCCCCGGCAGGACTCGAACCTGCGGCACCCGGTTTAGGAAACCGGTGCTCTATCCGCCTGAGCTACGGGGGCGTGTGTGTCCGAAGATGCCCGGATCGCGCAAAGCGCGACGAGGAGCGCCGGCTTCTGGCGCTATTCTTCTCCGTATTCTATCAGGCAGAACACGTCGTGCCCAGCCAGTTTGTCTCTGCCCTTCAGGAAGGCGAGATCGACGACGAAGGCTATCGCCACCACTTCTCCCCGGAGCTCCTCCACCAGCTTGGCCGCCGCGGCCGCCGTTCCTCCCGTGGCCAGGAGGTCATCGACGATGAGAACTCTCTGCCCCGGCTCTATGGCGTCGCGGTGCATCTCAATGGCGTCGGTCCCGTACTCCAACTCGTATTCCGCCTTGACGGTCTCGGCCGGCAGCTTCCCCGGTTTCCTCGCCGGCACGAACCCGACGCCCATTCTGTACGCGACCGCCGCGCCGAATATGAAGCCTCTCGCCTCGACTCCCACCACGGCGTCGACTCCCGAGTCGGCGTACCTGCCGGCTATGGCGTCGACCGAGGCCCTGAAGCCCTCGGGGTCCCTCGTGAGCGTCGTGATGTCCTTGAAGACGATGCCGGTCTTCGGGAAATCCGGCACGTCACGTATGAGCTTCCTGAAGTCCAAGGTGATCCCTCCTGCTCCGTCGGCATCCGTCTGGTTCGGCGATCGTAGCCCTCTGGGCTGTGCGTCGGGCGGCGACGATCGCCCCTCGAGCCGCGCTTCCGTATACAACGGTCCTTCCTCGGGCCGCGCTTCGCGCGTCTACCCTTGCGCGGCGCGTCGGCGCGGACACACGGGACGTCAAGCCCTACCCGGACTCACGGCAGATAGTCGAGCGGGTCGACCGACACCCCCTTGTACCTCACCTCGAAGTGCAGGTGCGTTCCGTTCGATCGTCCCGTGGAACCCACGTACCCTATCGTATCTCCGGACGACACGACATCCTCGAGTCTGACGATCGAGCGGCTGAGATGAGCGTAGACCGTGAGCAGGCGGTCTCCGTGGTCGATCATGACGACCGTCCCGAAACCGCTCATCCCGCCCGAGTAGACGACCTCCCCACCCGCCGCCGCGAGCACCCTCTCCTCGCGCGCTCCGTCGATGTCGATACCCTTGTGGAAACGCGTGCCGCCCGTCATGGGGTCCTTGCGTTCGCCGAATCCGCTCGTCACCGACGAGCGGCCTCTGCCTGCCAGCGGCCACGACAGTTTCCCGCCTACGTTTCGGGACACCTCCTCGCGGCTCGGTTCGGCCGGCTCCACCTCGACCGTCTTTGAGACTCCGGGGATGTAGAGCTTCTGCCCCACCCGTATCGTGTAGTCCTGGAGGTCGTTGGCTTCCAGAAGCTCCGCCAGCGAGACGCCGTACGCCTTAGAGATCCGCCACAGGGTCTCGCCCTTGCGGACGGTGTGGTGGACGCCGGTCCTGGAGGACCATGAGGATGACGACGTGGCCCCTCCTCCGGAAGACGGGAGAGGCGTGCACCCGGCGCCCGACAACGTCACAATCGCCGCAATCGTGAGGATCGCGGCGAGTGGCGGCCCGATCTGGGAGGAACGGAGCTTCATCTCCTCCCCATTCGTTCAGTATTCCACCCTGAAGTCCCGGAACTCACGGCTGGGCTCCGACCAGCTCGCCTTCACATCGCTGACGGAAGCCGGACGAGGCCCGGTGTGGAGCTTCGAGAGCAGCCGCTCCAGCTCCTCCCGATGTCCCTCCGCAACTACCTCGACGCTACCGTCGTACTCATTCTTCACGTATCCTGTCAAGTCCAGAGAGCGGGCCTCGCGCATGACGAAGGCCCTGAAGCCGACGCCCTGGACCGCTCCCCGGATCCTCGCCTCGAGGCGTTCCTGGCTCATGTGCCCGAGCTCCCTCCGCCGGCATCCGCTCGCTCCAGCGCTCTCTCGACCGCTTCCTCCGCAGTCTCCGCCTGCTCAACGCCGTCCAGATGCCGCCAGCTCCTGACCGCCATGACGGGGATCCCGAAGCCCAGCGCGAAAGCGATCTCGGAGAGCGTGCCGTGCGATCCGCGCAGAGCGATCACCGCGTCGCCGGCGCGCACGTTGACAACGTTGCGTGCCTCGCCCATCCCGGTGGGTATCGGGACCGCGACGTGCGGGTTCGCCTCTCTTGCGTCCACGCCAGGCAGTATGCCGACGACGAGCCCGCCGGCCGCCGAGGCTCCCTTCGAGGCCGCTTCCATCACGCCGCCCAGGCCCCCACAAACGAGAACGCCGCCCCTCCGAGCTACCTCGCGGCCGATCTGCTCGGCAAGGGTGGCGGTCGCATCATCGCAGCGGCTTCCACCTACCACGGTGATTCGCAGAGGACGACTCATGTAGCTGTCCTCCTATGGAATGGTCGGGGCGAGAGGATTTGAACCTCCGACCTCACGGTCCCGAACCGTGCGCGCTAACCGGTCTGCGCTACGCCCCGACTCGAACCCTGATTCTACACTAGAGCCGCCAGAGATGCAAGACTCCGCGGGTGGCCAGCGTGACCACCACGCCTGCAATCAGTATGCCCGCGGCTATCGCCGGTATCGCGTACTTGCGTCTCACGCCGAACAGATACGCGGCGAGCGCGCCCGTCCAGGCGCCGGTAACGGGGAGCGGGATCGCGACGAACAGTATCAACCCGAAGGCTTCATACTTCTCCACGACGCGGCCGCGGGCCCTGGTCCGGTCGAAGAGGCGCGTGAAGAACCTGTCGAAGGTGCGCCATCTCCGGAGGAACCTCGACACTGCATCGAAGAAGAAGAGGATCGGGATGACCGGCACGAAGTTCCCGGCGGTACAGATCAGGTATGCTTCCCGCCAGTCCATCCCCATTCTCGTCGCGTAGGGGATTCCTCCCCTGAGC
>WJLY01000155.1 GCA_014728245.1 Candidatus Effluviviaceae Genus IV sp. | reverse complement strand
GTGATCATCACGAACGACGAGCTTGCGCCCTACTTCCAGGACCTGGCGGACTGGAAGACCCAGAAGGGCGTGCCCGCGGTCGTGAAGACGGTGTCGTGGATCAACTCGAACTACCCCGGCGGCTGCGACACGCCCGAGCGGATCAGGCTCTTCATCAGGGACGCCTACACCTCCTGGGGGACATCCTACGTCCTCCTCGGAGGCGACACGAACATCGTACCGGTGCGTTTCGCGTACACCACGTACTACGGCGGAGAGATGATCCCGAGCGATCTCTACTACAGCGATCTCGACGGGAACTGGAACGGCGACGGGGACGATCTGTTCGGCGAGGCCTACAGAGGAGAGACGGTCCCCGGGGACAGCCTCGATCTCTATCCGGACGTCTTCGTGGGACGCGCCCCGGTCCGCAACGTGGTCAATGTCGAGGCGTTTCTGCAGAAGACAGAGGCGTACGAGAAGACGCCGGTCGAACGCTTCACCGACCGCAACCTCTATCTCGCCGAGGTGCTCTTCCCGTACGACTGGGAAGGCGGCCCCTACAGCCTCGACGGCGCCTCGGACATCGCCGAGCCGGCTCTGTCGTACGTTCCGGGCTCGATCCACAACGTGAGGCTCTATCAGAACCAGGACGAGTTTCCCACCTCGTACGCTCTGTCGGCTCCGGCCTCGCTCGACTCGCTCGAAATGGGCTACAACATCGCGGTTCACGTCGGGCACGGCAACAAGAACGTCATAAGAGCCGGCAAGGACAGCTACGTCTCGATGGAATCGGTGTCGCAGCTGGGGAACGGCGTCGACAGGTCGGGGTTCGTGTGGCTTCTCGACTGCACGACGACCGCCATCGACTATGATTGTATCGCAGAGAGGTTCATGAACAATCCGGGCGGCGGATCCGTGGCGCTGTTCGGCCCGACGCGCTACGCATTCCCGGCGACGTCGCGCTCCTACTACTGGGACTGGCTGGATCTCCTCTACAACAACGGCAACGTTCAGACCGGGCCGCTCTGCGCCGGGACCAAGGCGCTGCATGCGAGCTACGAGGAGTCCGGGGTCGATAACACCGACCGTTGGACGCAGCTCTGCACCGTGCTCTTGGGTGACCCGGAGCTCGCTCTCTGGACCGGGCGGCCGCAGACGATGTCGGTCGCGCACCCGGCGTCCATCCAGGTCGGCGACGCCGGGATGACGGTCACGGTGACCGACCCGAGCCCGGTGGACAGCGCGCTCGTGTGCGTTCAGAAGGACGACGTATACGCGCGCGGCACAACGGACGGGGCGGGACAGCTTACGCTGGACTTCGTTCCCCACAGCGCCGGGACTCTGACCCTGACGGTGTCGGCTCCCGGACACACCCCGTATGAGGCCACTGTCGACGTCAGCGATCCCCCGGGGCCGCACGTCTACCTCGATGGCAGCGTCGTCGACGACGACTCGGGCGGTTCCAGCGACGGCAACTCCAACGGGCTCGCGGAGGCCGGAGAGGTCGTCGAGCTCGACATCACGGCCGTCAACAGCGGCGTCACGATGGCCACCTCCGTCACGGCAACGTTGTCGACGACCGACAGCTATGTCGTGCTGGAGGACTCCACAGAGGTCCTCGGGGATATCGGCCCCGGGTCCTCGTACTCGGGCGACGCGGCCTTCCGCTTCGCGGCGATGGTCGACGCTCCGAACGAGCACGACGCCGAGTTCACGATCCAGTTCAGCGAGGGCGCGCGAGAAGTCTGGTGCGAGAGCTTCTCCGTGCGGATCTACCGTCCGGAGCTTCGGCAGGCGCGCGTGGTCCTGGACGATTCCGGCGGCAACGGGAACGGAGTGCCGGAGCCGGGTGAGACCGTCGACGTGGATGTCCAGCTGCTCAATGAGGGCAACGGCGACGCCGTCGCCGTCACAGGGCGGCTCCGCTATCCGGGAGCGACCGTCACCGTCATCGACAGCACCGCGTCGTGGGGAGACGTACCGGCGGGCGCCACGGTGACGGGGTCGGACGGCTTCACGTTCAGTGTCTCCGGCGCGATGTCCGAGCACTTCAGGCTGCTCGTTTCGGACGACAGGGGGAACAGCTGGAGCTCTTATCTCGACTTCACAAGACCGGCCGGACCCGACACGCTGAACGGGTCCGTTGAGGGAACGACCATAAACCTCTCGTGGGAGCCGGTGAGCGACCCCGATCTCAGGGGATACGACGTCTACCGCTCGCTCAATCTGGCGGGGCCGTACCACCTCGCGAACGACGCAGTCGTCGAAGGGGCGGCCTACTACTCCGATCCGGATCTCAATGAGGAGACGCTCTACCACTACTACGTGGTGGCCGTCGACTCCTCAGGCAATACGAGCGAGAGCTCTCT
Organism: Candidatus Effluviviaceae Genus IV sp.; assembly: GCA_014728245.1. Classification (GTDB taxonomy): domain Bacteria; phylum Joyebacterota; class Joyebacteria; order Joyebacterales; family Joyebacteraceae; genus WJLY01. Next base: position 1,014 of record WJLY01000155.1, on the reverse strand, counting down.
CGTGCTCTCGATCAGCACGAATCCTCCCAGCCAGATCGGTTGGCCGCTGGGAACGCAGAGCGCCATGTACGCGAGCGCTACGTGTGCCGATGTCGACGGGGACGAGGAGCTCGACATAGTCGTGGGGTCCGAGCAGATATACGTCTGGCACGGCGACGGATCGGAGCTGATGGACGGGGACGGCGATCCGCGCACCAACGGCATATTCGAGGTCGACAGCCAGGGCGGATTCAGATCATCGCCGGCGGTCGGCGAAGTCGACGGCGACACCGGCGTCGAGATAGTCGGCGCCGCCTGGGGCAACGCCGGGACCGCGGAAGACCCGGCCTACGAGGTCTACGTCTGGAACGCCGATGACGGCAGCGTGTTGGCCGGGTGGCCGGTGACCACCGAGAAGTTCTGCTGGAGCTCTCCGACCCTTGCCGACCTGGATCACGACGGCCGATGCGAGATCCTCCTCGTGAGCGCGGACGGCAACCTGTACTGCTGGCGCTACAACGGGTCGGAGTACGTCGACGGCGACGGCGATCCGCTTACGCTCGGAGTCTTCGCCGAGATCGGATCGATGTGGAACTACACGTCGCCGGCCGTGGCCGACCTCGACGGGGACAGAGATCTCGAGATCATCCAGCCTTCGAGGTCCGAGAGCGTGTACGTCTATCACAGTGACGGCTCCCGCATGGACGGCTGGCCGTTCCCGGTGGACGCCATATCTACGATGTCTCCCGCGGTGGGTGACGTCGACCAGGACGGGGAACCAGAGATCGCGCTGGGGTCGAACGCCTCTAAGGTCTGGTTGGTCGAGAGCGACGGGACACCGATGGCCGGATGGCCGAAGTCGCTGCCCCAGACGGGGGACTTCTGCCCGTCGCCCGCTCTCGCCGACATCACCGGAGACGGCTATCTGGAGCTGGTTCTCGTCGGTCAGGACGGCACGGTGACGATCATGGACTATCTGGGCAATACGCTTTCCGGCTGGCCCCAGACGCTCGCCGACGTGACGCTCTCGAGTCC
>WJLY01000154.1 GCA_014728245.1 Candidatus Effluviviaceae Genus IV sp. | reverse complement strand
GGGGGGGGCGCTTCGCATCACGCCTTGTCTCACGCTCCACCTGGGCTTCACCGAATCCTCTTCCGGTCACCGCCCGCGTCTCGGCCGGGCGGGCCCCGAAGGCGCCTCGCGCGGGAGGCTCGTTGGCGTTCAACGCCCGCCTGCGGGGCGCTCCCGGCGTGTTTCTTGATTTGACGCAGTTCCGGTGGTATCATGGAGAGTAGGCATATCAGAACCTGGTGAATCCCTCCGGAGAGCACTCAGGAAGGAGACGGAGATGCCCCGTGTGACAAGAACCTGCGCCGCCGTCCTGGCCGCGGCGGTCCTGCTGGCGGCCCCGGTCGCGCTCGCTCAAACTCCCAGCTCATACGACCTGCGCGATGTGGGCGGCGAGAACTACGTGACCTCTGTCAAGAGCCAGACGGGAGGCACCTGCTGGACCCACGGCGCCATGGCCGCCATCGAGGGCAACCTGCTCATGACGGGCGCATGGACGGCCAACGGAGAGACGGGCGAGCCCAATCTGGCCGAGTACCATCTTGACTGGTGGAACGGCTTCAACGAGCACAATAACGACGACATCGACCCGCCGAGCGGCTCGGGACTCGAGGTCCACCAGGGAGGCGACTACCTGGTCACCTCCGCCTACCTGACGCGCGGCGAAGGGGCCGTCCGCGACGAGGACGGGCAGTCGTATACCAATCCTCCTCCCCGCTCGGATCCCTCCTGGCACTACTACTACCCCCGGCACATCGAATGGTACGTTGCCGAGACCGACCTCTCGAACATCGATACGATAAAGGAAGCCATCATGGTCTACGGGGTCATGGGAACGTGCATGGCCTACGACAGCCAGTTCATATCCAACTACATCCACTACCAGCCGCCCTCGAGCGACATGCTCCCCAACCACGCCATCGCCATAGTCGGCTGGGACGACAACAAGGTTACGCAGGCGCCGCAGAACGGCGCCTGGCTCTGCAAGAACAGCTGGGGTTCGGGCTGGGGCAATTCGGGGTACTTCTGGATCTCGTACTACGACAAGTGGGCGTGCCAGGAGCCGTTCATGGGCGCGGTGTCCTTCATAGACGTTGAGCCGATGAGCTACGACAGGATCTACTACCACGACTACCACGGCTGGCGGGAGACGAAGACCGACGTGACCGACGCGTTCAGCGCCTTCACCGCCGAAGGGGGCGAGTTTCTGAAATCGGTCAGCTTCTTCACGGCCGACGAGAACGTGACGTACACCGTCAATGTCTTCGACAGGTACGAAGGAGGTTCGCTCCTCGACCTCCTCTCTACTGAGTCCGGTAGCTTCGAGCACCGTGGCTTCCACACGGTCGACCTCTCGACACCGGTCATCCTCAACGAGGGCGACGACTTCTTCGTGGAGGTCGAGCTGTCAGAGGGCGGCCACGCTTACGACATGACCTCGGACGTGCCGGTGCTTTTGGGCGCGAGCTATCGCGTGATCGTCGAATCGGCCGCGAATCCCGGAGAGAGTTACTACCACGACGGCTCGGGCTGGGTCGACCTGACGACGTTCGAGTCGACGGCGAACTTCTGCATCAAGGCGCTGACGAGTGCCGCCGGTCTCCACGTGGCCCCCGAGACCGAAGCGCACTCCGAGGGCCCGGTCGGCGGCCCGTTCGATCCGGCGCAGGCGAGCTACGAGTTCACCTACGAGGGCGGAGCCACCGACTACGAAGTCACACTCGACCCGTGGGTCGACTGGCTGACGCTCTCGGGCGATACCGGCGGAACTCTCGCCGCGGGCGACACGGGCGACGTGTATGTGACGGTGAACGGCAACGCGGACCTGCTCCAAGAGGGCGTTCACACCGGCACGGTCTACTTCACCGATCTCTCGAACCACCTCGGCGACACGACCCGCGACTTCAAGCTCTTCGTCGGCGATCCGACGCTGCGATACGCATGGACGCTCGACACCGACCCCGGCTGGACGACTGAGGGCGACTGGGAGTACGGCCAGCCGACCGGCGACGGCGGCGAGTACGGAGGCCCCGATCCGACCGGCGGATACACCGGCTCGAACGTCTACGGCTACAACCTGAACGGAGACTACCCGAACTACCTCTCCGAGACGCACCTCACGGCGGGTCCGATCGACTGCACCGACCTCTCCGGCGTCAAGCTCAGGTTCTGGCGCTGGCTGGGCGTCGAGAAGGCGCAGTACGACCACGCATACGTGAGGGTCAGCTCGGATGGCGCGAACTGGACCACGGTGTGGGAGAATCCCACCGACACCACGATCTCCGACACCGAGTGGGTACAGGTCGAATACGACATCTCGTCCGTCGCCGACGACCAGCAGGCCGTCTACGTGAGATGGACGATGGGCGAGACCGACGGCGGGTGGCGCTACTGCGGCTGGAACATAGACGACGTCGAGATCTGGGCGCTCGAGGAGGCCTCGAGCGGCGTCGACGACGGAGAGGAGCTCAAGGCTGTCAGGCTTGACCCCGTCAGGCCGAACCCGTTCAATCCCGCCACGACGATCTCGTACGCGCTGCCCGGTCCTTGCCGGGCGAGCGTCAGGGTCTACGACGCGTCCGGCAGGCTCGTTTCGGTCCTCGCGGACGGCCCTCACGCGGCCGGCGAGCACACGCTGACCTGGCGCGGCCGGGACGACCGCGGCAACGAGCTTGGCTCCGGCGTCTACTTCCTGCTGCTGGAGGCGGGCGAAGCGACAGCCAGACGCAAGATGGTCATGGTCAAATAGCGCAGTGAGAACCTCGGCCGCTTCAACCCACCTCGCGCCTTTTGGCGCGGGGTGGGTTTTTTTCATTCACAGGCTCCCGACGCGCCCCTCACCCGCACTTGACGAATGCCGGTCAGTTGTTGTACTATAACTGCGTTACCTGCCAAAAACCAAGGCCTCGTCGCCACCGCCGAGAGACGCGCAGCGTCGAACTCCGCCGGAATCCCTCATGAAGCGATGGCGCTGTCGGACCTGTCGGTCGCAAGTCGACCGAGCCGTCCCGCCGTGAAGGAGCGTGCGATCATGAAGCGGAGAAGCTGGCTCATTGCGCTCATCCTGCTGCAGTTGATGTCGGTCTCAGCGCAGGGGCACTGGGACATCGGTGACCCGGCCAAGTGGGTGCAGATGCCGGACCCTGAGCCGACGGCCATCGACGTGAACGCTACACCTTCGGAGTTCGGCGCCTACATGATCGCCGACGACTTCCTCTGCGAGGAAGTGGGATACATCCGGAAGATCCACATATGGGGCGCCTGGAGGAATGATTACCTGCCTTTCGGAGACGATCCGACCGGCGTCCACTTCATGGTCGGTATACACGCCGACATTCCGGCGTCTCAGAGCCCGACAGGATACAGCATGCCCGGCGACCCGCTCTGGTACGCCAACGTCTACCCCAGCAGGTATACGGTGAGGAGATACGACAGCGGGCTCGAAGCCGGCTGGCTGGATCCCCCGGCGACGTACTGGCCCGGAATCGACACGGACCTGTGGCAGTACAACTTCTGGTTCAACGAGGGTGCCGCTTTCCAGCAGCAGGGCGCGCCGGGTCAGCCCATCGTCTACTGGCTGGTTGTGCAGGCCTTCCCAGACGACTCCCAGGCGCTGTTCGGATGGAGAAGCTCCACCGATCACTGGAACGACAACACGACGTGGGCGACCGGATACGAGCCCTACAACGGCTACTGGGACGAGCTCCGATACCCATCGGGACATCCCTCCGCCGGCGACTCCATCGATCTCGCTTTCGTGATCGGAGACGAGACCGTCGAGGACTGGGGCGATGCTCCGGAACCCTACCCCACGCTCTATGCCGACGGCGGCGCGAACCACACCGTGGTGCCAGGCTTCCTCATGGGCGACCAGATCGACGGCGACGCCAACGGCATGCCGGACCCCGACGCGCTCGGCGACGACATCAGCTGCGCCGACGATGAGGACGGGGTGCTGTTCTGGGCGCCTCTCGTCCAGGGAAGCCCCTCCTACGTCGCGATCGACATGACCGAGGCCACCGTCGGAGGCTATGTGGACGCGTGGATCGACTTCGGACGCGACGGAAGCTGGGTGGAGCCGTGGGACCGGATCGCAGAGTCCCACTGGGTCGAGCCAGGTGTCATCACGAAACTCCACTTCTCAGTTCCACTCGACTCGGATCCAGGACCGACCTTCGGGCGGTTCCGGCTTTCCAGCATGGGAGGGCTCAGCTACATCGGATGGGCTCCGGACGGAGAGGTGGAGGACCACGCCGTCGAGATACAGGGGGGCGAGGGCTGGAAGTGGCGGCAGGAGCCGCATCTCGGATGCCTGGGTATCGACGTGAACGCGACGGCGCCCTACCTGTTGGCCGACGACTGGCTGTGCGAGTCCCCGGGCCGCGTCGATGAGATCACGATCTGGGGCTCCTGGCTCGGCGACATGCTGCCTCAGGGAGACCCGAGGATGGCCAAATTCACACTCAGCATCCACGAAGACGTGCCCGTCGAAGAGAGCCCGACCGGCTACAGCACGCCGGGCGAGGTCCTGTGGGTCCGCGACTTCCTTCCTGACGACTACGCAGTCGATGTCTGGGCGGAAGGAATCGCCGAGGGATGGCTAGATCCGCCCCAGACCTTCGCCTTCCCCGCGGACACGACCTGCTGGAAGTACACGTTCCCCGTTCCTTTCGATGAGGCCTTCCACCAGGTCGGTACGCCGGGCTCTCCGGTGATCTACTGGCTCGACGTCCAGGCTACGCCTCTCGACGACCCGGACGCTCGGTTCGGCTGGAAGACGACCGAGTTCAACTGGAACGACGATGCGGTATGGGGCTCGGGCGAGGAACCCTACTACGGAAACTGGGGTGAGCTGGTGTATCCGGAAGGCCACAGCTGGCATGGCGAGTCGATCGATCTGGCGTTCGAGCTCCGGAGCTCATACGGGACCGCCATCCCCGACGAGCAGACGCCGTCCGCGTCCGGCCTGACGCTCTCCGTCCCGAACCCGTTCCAACGCGAGGGAATCGTCTCATTCTCGCTTCCCGAACCGTGCCGGGCGAGCGTCAGGGTCTACGACGCGTCCGGCAAACTGGTGTCGGTCCTCGCGGACGGTCCGCACGCCGCGGGCCGGCATACGGTCACGTGGCGCGGGCGGGACGACCGAGGCAACGAGCTGGGCTCCGGCGTCTACTTCCTGTTGCTGGAGGCGGGCGAAACGACAACCAGACGCAAGATGGTCATGGTCAGGTAGCTCCGGCGGCTCAGCGCGTCTTGTTGGAAAGCCCCCCGGACCGAGAGCGCCCCGCGCCATGACGGCGCGGGGCGCGTTCTTCCGGGTCGCTGCAGGACCGACGAACGGGCCGACGGCGCTACGCGTTGTCAACCCGCCCCGACCTGGACTCACGGACTGCCAGCGCGACCTTCTCGGCCGTGATCGGCATCGACTTGATGCGGACACCCAGTGCATCCTCGAGAGCGTTAGCCACCATCGGCGCCGCCGGGATCATCGTGTGCTCTCCGACGCCCCTTGCGCCGAAGGGACCGTCCGGCTGCGGCACCTCGATTATGATGGGGATCGTCTCAAGCGGGACGTCCATGGCTGTGGGGATCTTGTAGTCCGTGAAGTTGGGATTCAAGAGCCGGCCTCGCTCGTCGAAGCGCATGTCCTCATACAGGACGGTAGCCAGCCCCTGGAGGAGACCGCCTTTGATCTGGCCCTCCACGAGATCCGGGTTTATGGCCTTGCCTACATCCACTGCCAGTGCGGTCCTCAGAACCTGCATCTTGCCGGTCTCCGGGTCGACCTCGAGCACGATCCCGGCCGCTCCGACAGTGTAGTGCACGTTGGGATGGCCGCCCTGGCTGGTGTCCGGATCGGAGAGCGCCGAGGTGAACTCCGGCATGAACATCCCGCTCCCCATGATCGGGCCGCCGCGGAACGTCCCGTCGTCCATCTGTATTCCGGAGATCACGAAGTTACGAAGGGCAAGCCCGAATCCCGGGTCGTCGTGGCTCCTGACCTCCTCATTCTCCAGGTAGAGCGAGTCGACGGGGAATCCCCTTGCTCGATGCACCACTCCGAAGATCCTCTCGCGCGCCTCGAGGGCCGCGTCGCGGACGGCGTTCCCGCAGCCCCACGTAACGTGCGAACCGACCGTCTGCCACTCGTAGGGAGTGCGGTCCGTGTCGGGCGTCTCGACACGGATTCTCTCGGGCGGAACCGACAGGACCTCGGCCGCTATCTGAGCCATCACTGTCAGGTACCCCTGCCCTATCTCCATCCCCGAGACTGTGATGTTGACGCTTCCGTCCTCGCTGAACTTGAGGAACGCGGCCGAGCTCGCGTTGGGAGGCATGGCGGGCGCTTTCCACATGAGCGCCACACCCTTGCCAACGACCTTCCCGGAGTCCGTTGGCTCGCCAGGTTCGCCCCACCCGATAGCCTCCGCGGCCCTGTCTATCGCCTCCACTAGTCCGCTGGGGTTCATGGATGCCCCGTACGGTAGCGTGTCGCCCTCGGCGATGGCGTTCCGCTTGCGAAACTCGACCGCGTCGATGCCCAGTTCGTGCGCGATCCGGGTCATGTGGGACTCGAGTCCGAAGTGGAACTCGGAGTAGCCGAAACCTCTGTAGGGCCCGCCCGGGGGCAGGTTGGTGTATATGCAGAACGAGTCGATCTTGACGTTCGGTACCCTGTACGGTCCGGTGGCGGAGAGCCCGACGGCGTTCACGACGTTCGCGCCGTATTCGACGTAGGCGCCGGCGTCCCAGTAGAGGGTGTGCTCGATCGCGGTCAGCGTGCCGTCATTGCGCGCTCCGATCTTGAGACGCGCCACCACGGCCTGGCGCTGGTACGTGTTGTAGAACTCCTGCTCGCGGGTCCAGCGGAGCTTGACCGGCCGTCCCTTGACGGCCATCGCGAGCGCCGCCCCCAGTATCTCCATCGTGACGCCGGCCTTGCCGCCGAACCCCCCGCCGACGAACGGTGTGACCACGCGTATGTCCTTGTGGGTCAGGCCCAGCGGGGCCAGCGTCTCCGCGAAGAGGTTCCGCTGAGTATGAGGCGACTGGGAAGCGGACCAGAGCGTGAGCCTTCCGGAGTGGTCATGCAGCCCCACGACCACGTGCGGCTCGATCGCGCAGTGCGAGTAACGGGGCACGCGGTAGGTGTCCTCGAGCACGATGTCGGCTTCCTGGAAACCCGCCTCCACGTCGCCCCTCCGCGTTCTCCGGCAGTGCGCTACGTTGGTCCCCTCCTCCGGGAAGAACCAGGGCACTCGCTCGCACTCGCACATGTCGGGATGCAGGAGACACGACCTCTCTCCCACCGCCTCCTCCGGGTCGAAGAGCGCCGGCAGCTCATCATAATCGACCCTTACAAGCGCCGCGGCGCGTTCCGCCGTCCTCCGATCCCGCGCCACGACGGCCGCCACCTGCTCGCCGACGAACCTGACTCTGTCCATCGCGAAGATGTGGCGATCCTTCATGTAGAGCCCGAACCTGAACGGGAAGTCCTCGCCGGTGACGACGCGGACGACGCCGGGAAGAGCCTCCGCCTCGCTCTTGTCTATCGAGAGAATACGAGCATGGGCGTGCGGGCTCTCCACGACCGCCGCGTGCAGGAGACCCGGGCCGAAGTCGATGTCGTCCACGAACGTCGCGCTTCCGGAGACCTTGGGAACGCCGTCGATTCGAGTGGCGGATCTTCCGACGTACTTGAGATCGGGTTTCTCCGCGCGCTTGAGATCAGCCATCGTCATCCGCCTTCCGCCTGCCCGCTACGTCGAGCACGGCCTCCACGATGGGTGTGTAACCAGTGCATCGGCAGAGATTCCCGGCGAGCGCCTCCTTCACCTCGTGCTCCGTCGGATGAGGGTTCTTCGCAAGAAGCTCCGACGCGGTCAGGATGATCCCGGGAGCACAGAACCCGCACTGGAACGAATTGTGGTCAATGAACGACTGCTGTAGCTCGGTAAGGCCGTCTCTCGAAAGGCCTTCCACCGTAAGAACGCCCGCCCCGTCGGCCTCGACGGCCAGAACCAGGCAACTCCTCACGGTCCTGCCGTCGAGTATTACCGTACAGCTGCCGCAGTCCCCGCGCTCGCACCCGATCTTGGGGCTCTTCAAGCCGATGCGATCGCGAAGCACCTCCAGCAGCGTCTCGTTCGGTGCAACCGAGACGGTCCACTCCTCGCCGTTCACGTTGAGCGTGATCTCTCTGGCCATGACACAGATCTCCTACAGCAGCGCCTCGCCGTACGGTGGGCCCTCGCCGTCGCGCCTCGACGCGGCGGCCAGCAGAGCTCGTTCGAGCATCACGGGCAGCATGTGCTCCCGGTACTCCCGACTCGCGCGGATGTCGCAGATGGGCGATGTCTCCTCGGACACGAGTCCGCGGACTTCCACAAGAGCGTCACCATCGATCGCGCGGCCGCGCAGCGCCTCCTCGATCCTCCCGGCCCTCACCGGCGTCGGCGCCACGGCGCCGAAGGCCACGCGGTACGAGCCGTCGGGGAGCGCCAGCGCCGCGACCGAAGCCTGGGCCAGATCCTCGCCGCTGCTACGCCTCAGCTTGACGAAGCACCCCCCGTGGCCCGGTCCCGGCCGTTGAAGAGAAACACCTGTCACGATCTCGGACCGTCCGAGCGACGTGCTCCGCGGCGCCACGAACCACTCCGAGAGCGGGATCTCGCGCGCTCCCTCGGGTCCAGCCACGTGAACGCGCGCGTCGCAGACCAGCAGCACCGGACCGCTGTCGCAGGACGGGACGCCCGAGCAGATGTTCCCCACGATCGTGGCACGGTTGCGGATCCCTACGGAACCCATCAAGCGCGCCATCTCTACCATGACAGGGAGCGAATCGGCCACTTCCTGTGACTCTACGAGGTCCGTGAAGGTCGCCAGCGCGCCCAGAGTGACCGCGTCTTCTTCCGCTCTTATGCCTGCCAGCTCCCGTATCGCCTTGAGGTCGACGAGCACGGAGGGATGCTCGAGGCCGTCGCGGAGACGCGGCAGGAGATCGGTGCCGCCGGCCAGCGGGCGAGCGTCCGCGCCGGATTCGCCCAGAACGGCCAGCGCCTCGCTCAACGACCCAGGTCTCGTGTAGTCGAACTCGTGCGGTATCGACATGGCGGCTCCTTCATCGAACGGCTTGCATCCGCCCCGCGGCCCAATCGGGGAACAGGGACCGCGTCGGTAGTCTTGTGACCGGCGACGCCGTGCGCCCGCGACTTCGGTCGTTCGGGCGGCCGCGTGGTTCCCCTTGCGGCTTCGTCCTCCGGATGCGCTACTCCGGCGGAAGCATCGCCACGATGCGGCACATCGACGATTCGAGCTCTATGCCCCGAAGAGGGAAGCACCCTATCCAGCACCTCTTGTTGCCCACCTTATCGATCTCCCCTCCGAGGTTCTCCGCGTGCACGATCTTCTTAGGGAAGAGCTTCAGGTGCATCACCTGGTAGTAGGTCTCCGGCGGGAAGACCTCGTCCCAGCTCTTGCCGCGTTCGCTCCGGAGCTTCGCCTCGGCTTTCTCGAAGAGCGCCGGGTGCCAGTCGCGGATGATCGTGTTCATCGGATGGTCCGCGCTGCCGCAGTCGACGCCTATCCAGTTGAGCTTTCTCTTCAGCGCCCACTTGTGGAACTCGGGGCCCGGGCCCGGGTGCTTGACGAAGTATCGGACCTCGTCGCAGCGCTTCTGGTCCCAAGCGTACTTGTGATAACCGGTGTTGATGATAAGAATGTCGCCGTCACGGACCTCCACGCGGTCCTCTATCATCTCCGGAGAGTAGAGGCCGTAGTCCTCCACGGCGTCGGATATGTCCACTACGACGCCCGGACCGACCCACTCGTCGAGGGGAACGTCTCCGATCGAGCGCCCGCTCCCGTGGAAGTGTATCTCACCGTCCATGTGCGTCCCGACGTGGTTGCTCGTGGTCATGATCTGACCGTTGGCGCCCTGGCCCATGTGGGCTCCCGCGATTCGCTTGAAGTACTGCAATCCCATCGGCATGTAGCTGGGCCACGGGGGTGTGTGTATCGAGAGTCTCTGCGTAAGATCGTACATCCTTATTTCGTTCATGAACTCGAGGAACTTCTCTATCTTCATACCCACCTCCGGCTCTGGAGAGCGAAGCTACTTGACCTGGTTCTCCCGGCAGCGCCACGGCAGGCCCGCTTCCGCGCGGCTCGCGCTCGCGTCCGGTTGCGCGATCCGCGGCTCGCCTCCTGGTACGCTGCCCGGCTTCCCGCCTTTCTCGTATGCCTGACTCAGCCGCCCGCCGCCTTCAGGCGCTCGGCCAGTCCCTCGTACGCGCCGACGAACGGCTGTAACGATGCCCGGAGGACCCCCGCGCCGACCTGACCGACGCCCGGTTCTCTGTGGGCCACGCCCGTGTCTATGAACGGGAGTATGTTCTTCTCCACGACCTTGACGACGTCTATGCCCGTCGGTGTGCCCCTGAAGTCCAGATAGGGAATCTGGTACGCGTCGTTCTCCGTGACGGTGATCTCGTACATCTCCAGCGTGTAGTCGATGGCGTCGCTCGTCGTCCCGCCGACGAACTGGACGATGGCCGGAGATGCGGCTATCGCGAAGCCGCCCAGACCCGCGGTCTCCGTTATCGAGCTGTCGCCGATGTCGGGATTGGCGTCGTCCCGTGTATATCCGGGGAAGAAGAGAGCATCCGGGACGTCGGCCGGCCCCGTGAACCATTCGTCGCCGGTCCCTGAGAGCTGCACACCGAAGTCGGTCCCGTTCCTGGTCATCACGACGACCAGGCTGCTCCCCTCGATGCCCCGGGCCGGGTCGAGAGACGCCTTGCAAGCCGGCATCGAGAGATTGAGGAAGAAGTGGTCGTTCCCGTCGATGAACTCGAGGACCCGAGCCGCCTCCGATCGATCGCTGCAGGTACTCACGACGGCCGGCGCCAGGGCCCTGTACAGAAGGGAGGTGGCCGCCCGGTTGCGGTTGTGCACCTCGTCTCCCATGTGCAGCGCTTGGGCAATGATGTTCTTCAGGTCGATCGCGCCCGTCGCCCTTATCGCTCCATCCAGCACGGGGTGCAGAACGTCGCGCATCCAGTTCAGTCGTTCCATTACCTCCGGCGCGAAGGCCCCGTAGCGCAGCACCTTGCCGAGTCCCTCGTTCATCGTGCAATAAGCCTCGTTACCGAACGCCTCGTTCCTCACGATGAAGACGGGCATCGATGGCGTGACGACGCCCGCCATCGGGCCCACCGTCCCGTGCTCGTGGCAGGGCTCGAACCTGATCCGGCCCGTCTCAGCCAGCCTCTCCGCCTCCTCAGCAGTGTCCGCTCTTCCCTCGTAGATCAGCCCGCCGATGACCGCCCCTCGCATCGGCCCGCACATACGTTCCCATTCCACCGGCGGCCCCGCGTGCAGGAAGAGATCCTCTCGCATGCCGGGTATCGCGTCGAGCGCCCTTCCCGTTGCGACGACAGCGGGAGCGGCCTGCATGATGATCCCGACGGCCTTTCGATTCGCCTCTTCTATCACGCCGGCCCTCTCGCTGATGGTCCTCCGGGACTCGGCGGACACGTCGATCGGAGGACGCCAGTCCATGTGCACGTGGGCCGCGCCGGCGGCCTCGAGCCCTTCAGTAAAAGCCTCAAGTCCGACGTTCACGACCCCTAGATCGGATCCGAAGAGGTCCTTCAGCGACATCAGCGTTCTCCCAGCATCCGGACGACTTCTCCCGCCAGCCCGGCCGCCGCTTCGTTCGAGGGCATCACGGAAGCTCCAGCACTACGCAGTCGTCTCTCGACGACGCTTCTGACCTGCGGGTCGCGCTCGGTCCCGGTGACCGAGCATACAACACAGACCCGGGATGACACATCGCGCACAACGCCCTCCAGCTCGGAGGCCGGATCGCGGTGGGCCCCGTAGCCGAGCACGACATCGAGAAGCACGACCGCGGTCTGCGGATCTCTAGCTTCCTCCGCGATCCGCGCAACACGGAGCGAGTAATCGATCATCGGATGCGGCCGTCCGACGGTGAACTCGTCCGCGCCCATGTCGACGACTGCGTTCCCAACGGAGCGGAGGGGGTCCTCCAGCCGAGCTGCCCCACCGCCCCTCACGTTGGCGCACAGGTCAGGGATCTCCATGTCGCCCAATACAAGCGCGGCCTCCGACGCGAACGTGCCGCCGCTCATGAGCGCTCTCAAGTATCTGCGTCCGGCCGAGACCGATGAAGCCAGCCCGCGGGCGCGTTCTCGCCTCTCGTCCGCTTTCGGCCGAGAGAGCGTTCCGCGTCCCGAATCTGCCCCCGCCTCGCCCCCCAGCGCGACGTCCGAGGCCTTCGCCGCCGCTTCCGCCAGGGTTCGTGCGTCGTAGGGCCCCTCGGGCTCCGTTCCCAGGAATACCGACACGACGGGCTTGTCCAGCGCACCGGTGGCCCGCCGTATCCTCTCGTGAACGGACGGGTCGGGCGGCTTCGACACCAGGACGATCACCTGAGTGTCAGCGTCGCAGCCCAGCGCATCAATGGCGTCGAGAAACGTGATACCCCCCACGTCGTCCGACACGTCCCGACTGCCTGTGCCTATGGCCTGTGAGATACCGGCCCCGCTCTCGGAGAGAAGGCAGCTCACCTCCTGAAGACCGGTTCCCGACGCGGCCACTATTCCGACAGGCCCGCGCGATACGACGTTGGCGAATCCGAGCGGCGCGCCGTTCACGATGGCTGTGCCGCAGTCCGGACCCATCACGATCAGCCCTTTCTCGTGCGCTTCCCGCTTGAGCGCGACTTCCGTTTCGAGGGGCACGTTGTCCGAGAAGATCATTACGTGAAGGTCCCTCTCGAGGGCCTCCCACGCCAGGCCGCCCGCATACCGGCCCGCCACCGAGATCAGCGCCAGGTTGAGCTCCGGATGAGCGGCGAGGGCGGTCTCGAGGCTCCTGGGCGCGCGGGAGCTCTCTCTGTCCGGGCCTCCGCGCTGGCCCGTCAGGAGCTCGTCTACCGCCGACAGGGCGCCCGCGGCCGCTTCACCGTCCGCCGCCCGAACCGCCACGAGCATGTCGGTCGGCCCCGCCGACTCGAGGGACTCATCGAGGAGACCGGACGCCCTCAGGATTGCCTTGTTCTCTTCGGTCCCCATGATGACGGCCGCGTCGTCCACGCCCGGCATGCCCGAGAGCTCGCGCGCGGCCTTCATCAGCGTGACCGAGTCGGCGTACGCCCCGCTTCTGATAACCGTCTTCAGGATCACAGGAACTCTCCCCAGGCGGCGCGGTCCGCGTCGCTCTTGACACCATTGCGCCGGTCACGACCCGGCAGCCCGCGCGGGCGGTTACGACGGAAGAGCCAGCGCTCCGTCCCAAGCAGGAGGCCGACGGTCGTGTCCGCGCCGGATGTTTCTCCAACGGCGACGATACGGTCCACGGCGCGACTGAGATCGAAGGCGTTGTCCCTCGTCAGCGCCCTCAGAAGCTCCTTCATGGTCTCGAACACCCGGCCGCTCTCGGCTAGGCAAAGGGCGGTCTCGTTGACGAGCCCTCCGGTGCCGGCGGCCCGGCGGATCATCCGTCTCTCGACCGCAAGGCTGCCGCCGGCGACGCGCTCCGCCAGGTTCATCGCCACAAGCACGCCTACCACGAGGTCGTCACCGGACGGAGTCAGCCCGAATCCGCAACCGCTCGCGCGCGCTGCTCCGCGGAACGGGTCGCCGTGCAGAATATCGTCAGCACAGGCCCTCATGTGCCGCACAAACTCCCGCCGGAACCCGCCCCTGAACGCCGACGTCCGTGACGGCTCGACGAGAAACGCGAGGCTCTCAGCGGGCGCGCGCTGAGCCAATAGTCTTCGAAGCATCCGGAGCCCGCGGTGAACCGGCTCCGGGTCTGTCGCGCCGACGTCCATCTTCGAGGAGTAGTCACGGGCGCCTTGCGTGGCAACCGCCGCTCCGTTCACGATGATCGAGGCGCCGTCGACCCGGAGCGTACGCACGGTTCCGGGACTCAGATGCCTCATGACGAGATTGACGGGACCGGGTTCCACTCCGAGTTCTACCATCGAGACAACGCCCCGGCCGTCAGTCATGTTCGCGGCCCGCCGGAAACTCGAGTGCGTCCGGTACAGCCCGTCGGCGATCATGTCGCCCCGGCTCACCAGGCGAAGAGGCCCATCGACCGCCGGTGAGGCCTGGGCTCTCCCTCGCCCGTGTCGAACGTCGTTCCTCTCAGACCGCAAGCCCGGCCTCTCCTCCTTCGTCGAGAGCGCGCGTAGCGCAATCGCGACGCATCTACTCCCGTCAGGCGCGCAATCGCGACGCGGCTTCTCCCATCAAGCTTCGTAGAAGACCATTCCATAGTAGTCGCTGTACATCTCGCTCCTGACGACCTCGACCTCTCCTCGCACCTTCATTCCGATCTTCGGCTCCTCCACCCGGAGCTGCCCGGTGATGCGGACACCGTTGGAAAGCTCCACGATTCCAAGTCCGAGCTTTCGGATTTCGAACACGGCGGGCAGCGCGTAGAGGTCGGTATGGGTCACGAGGATTCCCTCTCTCGGAAGCGGCTCCGGGTCGAACTCGTTGTGGTCGTTCTCGCGGCATTTCCTGCAGACCATCCTGTACGGGTAGTGAAGCTCGCCGCACCTGCGACATCTGTACGCGTAGATCTCTCTCTTCATATCATCCTCTTCGGTCTCTGAGTGCTCTACGAGCGGCCGAAGAACGGTCTGTGAGCGGCCCCCGAGCATCCCGATGCCCGGTCTCCGGGTACTTCCCGAGCGGCCCGGTGTGTCGGCCGACGATCACTCTCCAGCCAGCACCATGCAAACGACGTTGTTCCCGAACCCGCCGAAGTTGCACGTGAATCCGACTCGCGCGCCTTCGACCTGCCTGTCCCCGGCCTCGCCGCGCAGTTGATGCGCGATCTCGTACACCTGCGCGATGCCGGTGGCGCCGACGGGGTGACCTCTTCCCTTGAGTCCTCCGGACACGTTGATCGGAAGTCGGCCACCCAGCTCGGTGTCGCCCCGCTCGAGCGCCAGGTGGCCCTCGCCTTTGGGAAAGAACCCCGCCTCCTCGCTCTCGACTATCTCGAGGATGGTGAACGCGTCGTGAAGCTCGGCAACGTCCACGTCGGACGGTTCGACACCCGCCATCTCCATCGCGCCGGCGGCCGCCCGCCTCACGGCCAGAAGCTCCGTCGGGTCCTCGCGCTCGTGCACGCAGTGAGTGTCGCTGGCCTGTCCCACTCCGGAGAGGCGCACGAGCGGCCTGCCTGTCGCCTCCGCTACCTCCCTCGACGTGAGTATCACGGCGGCTCCGCCGTCGGAGACCGGGCAGCAGTCGAAGAACCTCAAGGGGGCAGCGACGTAGGGGTTATTCGTCATGGCCTCCGGCGAGTCAAGTATGCCCTCGACGGTGATCTCCTGCTGAATGTGAGCGAACTCGTTCCGGAGGGCGTGTCTCTGGTTCTTCACCGCGACCATCGCCAGATGACGGTCGGTCACTCCGTACCTGTCCATGTAGAGCCGCGTGAACATGCCGGCCAGCGACGGGAGCGTCACCCCGTAGATGTATTCGGCGATCGGGTGGGTAAGCGTCGCAACGAGGTCGGTCGCCTCGAGGTTGTTGACCTCGCGCATGCGTTCGGCCCCTGTTACGGCCACCACGTTGTGCATTCCGGAGGCGACCGCCATGAACCCCTGCTTGACGGCCGAGCCACCCGACGCCGGCCCGTTCTCGATCAGCTCCGCGCCGGAGGGCGTCAGGCTGAGGGTATCCGCGACGGCGCTGGCGAGGCCCGTCTGATGATTGACCCTGCCGCCTCCCATGTTGGCGACATAAAGATGCTCGATGTCCTTGAGGCCCGAGTCCTTCATCGCCATCATCACCGGGTATGCCGCTATCTCCGAGAGCGGGAACTCGAGACGCGAGAACGATGTGATCCCGATTCCCGCAACGTATACTTCTCTCATGCCTTCACCTTCCCTTCCTCCACCCATCTCTGGAGCATGAGGGCCGTGCCGGTGGGATCGTACTGCGACCGCGTCGCTGCGAGTAGGTCGTCAGGCGGCCGGGGCGGATCGGAGGGCGGCAGTATCTCCTCCATCGCCTTCGAAAGGAGAGCTTCGGGAACGGGTCTTCTGCCGATCACGAGGGTCCCCCGCGCCCGCTCGAACAGCTCCCGCGTGAGGGCGTAGGAGGGCACTCCCCCGAGCTCGTGCGGAATATCGAAGCGCTTCTCGAGGTCGTACTCTATCATCCACCTGCGGAAACCGATCGGCGACTCCGCAACGACGAGCACTTCCTCCTGACCCAGGATGTCCATGTGGTATTCCATTTTGGCCGCGAACGCGTGCGCTCCGATCCTGAGCCCGCGCCTGAGCGCCAGAGTGTGAAGCGACATGCCGACCTTCTCGTCGACCATTCTGCCGTTGACGATCGCGCACAGCTCGCCGTCCACCTGCGCGATCAGCACGTACTCATCCTGCACCCGGTGCCTGTAGTAAGCAAGCAGCTCAGCGTAGACCCTTGCCGCCACGCAGTCGTAGAAGTCGCGTTCGACGTACATGAGCGGCGCGACGTGAGGGAGTATCTTCGGAATGTCGTCCCTGCCGACCTGGCGAACGACCATGTCGTCGCCGCTCGCCAGCGTCACGTGCTTGGGAGGATACGGCGCCATGGGCCGGTCGATCGGCCTCAGTATCTTCTCGAGATCTACTGGCATGAGCGAGCTCCTTGTGAACAGAAGGAAGGACCGGCCCCGCCGGCTTCAGCGGGCCAACCAACCGGCGGGAGATCGTCAGCTTATCAGGTGATGTGCCTTCTCGGCAACAGTCGGGCGGTGGGAGGGAAGGGAATGCATGGGTACATCATGCCCCCGGCAGGGCCAGGAAGCTGGTCTGCTTCGGGCGCAGGAGCCACAGGAGGCTGAAGGAGATCCTGGCCTCAGATGAGCTGAGAGGTAATCGCCGCAGACGCGGACCGGGACCCACCGTAAAGGAAGGCGCCCGCGGCGCTAAGTAGCCCCGCGGGCGCCTCATGTCAGGCAGCTGCCGTCGGTACCGCTCTCCTAGCGTTCCTCCATAGGGATGCCCATGCCGCTCCTGTCGGGATACTCGGGCCGCTTCGGCGGCTCGTACCCGCCCGCTTCGAGCTCATCCAGCATGATGTCGATGGCGGCGTCGAGCTGCGGGTCTCCCCCGTCCCACATGAGGGCGGGGTCGTCGACCACCTCGATGTCGGGATCGACCCCGTGGCCCTCGATGCCCCAGGTTCCGTCCTTGTTGACGAACGCGAATCTGGGCACCGAGACGTACCCGCCGTCGATCAGGCCCGGGTTACCCGAAAGGCCCACGAGCCCGCCCCAGGTGCGCGTGCCCACGAGCTTGCCGACGCCCGCCTCCTTGAACCAGTAAGGGAAGTAGTCGCCGCCGGAGCCCGCCGACTCGTTGATGATCATGCATTTCGGGCCGAAGTGGGCGGCGCGCGGGGTAGGCGCCAGGTCGTCCATGTGGCGCATCGCGTAGTAGCTGGCGAGCCTCCTGTTCAGAAGCTCGACGAACCGCGTCGGGATCTGTCCGCCCCCGTTCCAGCGCTCGTCGACGATCAGCGCCTCGCTGTCGTACTGGCCGTGGAACTGGCGCACGAGCTCGTTCTGACCGCGCAGCCCGGTGTCGGGAACGTAGATGTAGCCGACCCTCCCGCCGGTCTTCTCCTCCACGTACGCTCTTCGACCCTCGATCCAATCACGGTATCTCAGTTCGCGCTCGCTGCCTATGAGCTCGACCGGAACGTATCGCGCGTCCTCGTCGATCTCGGGCCCATCGCTCACGGTCAGTGTCACGGTGCTACCGGCCATCCCCTGGAAGGCGGCCCACGGGTCCTCGGCCGTGTCGACAGGCACGCCGTTTACGGCCAGCAGGTAGTCACCTTCCTCGACGTCGACGCCCTGCTCGACGAGCGGGCCCCTGGCATCCGCGTCCCAGTCGGCGCCGTCATAGATCTTAGAGATCCGGTAGGCGCCGTTCGCGAGCTCAAAATCGCAGCCCAGAAGACCGACGGAGATGGTAGGGGCTTCCTCGTAGTCTCCTCCGAAGTAGTACGCGTGGCCGACGTTCAGCTCCGCGATCATCTCGCGGATGATGTGCGTGAGGTCCGTGCGCGAGGCGCAGTCGGGGAGCATCTTCTCGTACCTGCGATAGACGCCGTCCCAGTCGACCCCGTGCATGTTCTCCGCGTAGAAGAAGTCGCGGTAGAGACGCCACGCGTCGCGGAGTATCTGCGCCCACTCCTCGGCCGGGTCTATCTCGGTGGTCATGCCGCGCGTAGACACGGTCTTCTCCCAGCTCTGGCCGGCCGCGGCGTCCACTATGGCCATGCCCATCCGGCCCGCTGCCAGTATCTTGTTGCCGTCGCCCGACATCGAGAAGCCGCCGGCGCCGGAGAGCACCTCCTTCTCCATCTCGTCCTCTTCGTCCAGGTCGGCCAGGTAGATGCCGGCCTCGTCGGCCGACCAGCGGTCGGGTCGCCGGACGTACAGGAGCTTCCCGTCGGCGTTCACCTCGAGGTTGTAGAAGGCGCCGCGCTCGATCGGGAGTAGCATCGCGCGCCGCTCGAAGCCCTCTGTGTCGATGCGGAGCGGCTCCTCTTCTTCGTCACCGTCCTCCGCGTCGTCACCGTCCTCGGCGTCCTCCGAATCCGCGGCGTCGTCACCGGCGGCGTCTCCCTCCGCGTCCTCGCTTTCCTCCTCCTCTTCCCATTCCTCCTCGTCTACCTCCGCGAGGAACGGCGAGTCGAGCGTGTCCTGAAGCGTGACCGCGTAGAGGCGGTCGGTGTTCGGGTACGACCAGTTCTCTCCGACGTCGCTGTAGGACGGACTGGAGAAGTCGCTGTTGCTCGCGTAGTAGATGTACTTGCCCTCACGGTCGAACGTGGGCCAGGTGACGGCGTACATCCCGCTCGTCAGCTGGTGCATCTCGTCGTTCGCGACGTCGTAGAGCCACGCTACGCTCCGTCCTCTCACGTCGGCGTTGTCCGAGAACGTGATCCAGTTGGAGTCGTGCGACCAGCTCACGCCGTAGCCGAACCTGCCGACCGGGCTCTCCCAGATCTCTTCCGTCCGGCCGCTCTCCACGTCGTGGACGTGCAGCACGCCGCGCTGATCCTGGAAGGCGATCTTCTCTGAATCGGGAGACCAGCTCGGGTTGAAGAGGTAGCCCAGCTCCAGGTCGGTCGCCTGGCGCTCCTCCCCGCGCCCGTCGGACTGCATGATGTGAAGCTCGTACTCGCCCGAGGCGTCGGAAAAGAAAGCTATCCACTTCCCGTCCGGGCTCCAGACGGGGTCGCGCTCGGCCGCCCCGTCGGTGCGCGTGAGGTTCAGGGGCGATCCGTTCTCCGCCGGGAGGGTCCATATGTCGCCCCGGGCCGAGACGACGACGCGCTTCCCGGTCGAGGATATCGCTCGGTCGCCCAGGAACTCCGACGCGTCGACGGCGTGCGGTCTGATCTTCGGACGGTCGCCGGGGATCGTCACGCGCACGACGCGCGAGGTCTCGTCAGCGAGATCGAGAAGGCGCAGCTCGGACCCGAGCTGGTAGACGATCTCGCCCTCTCCCCTGTTCCCAGGACCGATCGATGGCCATTTGACGTCGTAGTCGCCGTGCTTCGTGATCTGTCGCTTGTCGCCCGTGTCGACGTCGTAGGCCCAGATGTTGAGACGGTGGCTCGGGCCGGCGTCGGAGAGATAGTAGAGCATGTCGCCGTGCCACATCGGGATCGAGTCCGCTCCCAGCCACTCGGTGAGCTTGCGCGAGGTCTTGTCCTCCAGATTGAAGAGCCACACGTCCGGCGCCCTTCCGCCCACGTAGCGCTTCCAGGTGGAGAAATCGGTGCTGAACGGGTTGTAGGCCAGCCACTCGCCGTCGTCGCTTATGGCGCCGTTCAGGCCGTAGGGCACCGGCAATCGCTCCGGGAGCCCTCCTTCCGCCGGCACGCGGAAGAGCTGGTAGGAGTGCGGATGATCGCCCATCCCGAACGCGTAGAAGACAATGTCCCCGTCAGGGGTCCAGTCGCAGATGACCTCCTGCGCCGGGTGATGCGTGACCCTGAACGGGACTCCCCCTTCAACGGGCACCGTGTACAGGTCCCGCACGCCGTCGTAGTTCCCCATGAACGCTATGGTCTCGCCGTCCGGACTGAACTTGGGAAAGCTCTCACCGCCTTCAGGGCTCGAGAGAGGGAGCGCGGTGCCTCCTTCTCTCGGCACGACCCAGATGTCGTTGGCGTAACGGAAGGCTATGTGCGTGGCGCTGACGTCGGGATAGCGGAGCATCCCTCCGTGCGGATCTACCGCGGCCGCGGCGCCTGTCGCAAGCGCCAGCGCGGCCAGAATGATCACAACCGAGAACATGCTTCTGGGCATCTCGACCCCCCATGAAGAGAACTCCGCCATCGCAGCCCACGTCCCGGCACGGCGATGCGGCCAGTAACATTCGCCCCTTTGGACAACCTGAACATCTACTCAGTTGAACAACGGGCGCCGGCGTCTGGCGACCCTCGAACGCGTTCGACCCCGCCAGAACACCCGCTCAGTCGCGTCTCTACGTTCCACGGCGAGCGGCGGACCCCCGTTCAGTCGTGCCTCAAGGCCTCCACAGGTTCGACCCGCGCGGCCCGCGCGGCCGGGTAGACGCCCGCCAGAAGACTCACCAGCACGGAGAACGACAGCGCTCCCAGGAGGAGCCACGCGGGCATGTGGAAGAGGTCGACGGCCGCGAGGCCCTCGGGCCGCAGGTGGTAGTTCATCACCACGTTGGCGACGCGCGTCACTACCCACCCGAGCGCGAGGCCCAGCGCCCCGCCCACGAGCCCGATGGTGCCCGCCTCTACGAAGAAGATCCGCTTGATGTCGCCTTCGCTCCCGCCGACGGCCTTCATGATCCCGATCTCGCGAGTGCGCTCCAGTATTGACGTGACCATCGTGTTGACGATCCCGAGCGACGCGACGAAGAGCGCGATGGTGCCGACGGCGCCGAGCATCGTATCGAGGATCAAAAACTGCCTCCTGAATGCCTCAAGCTGGTCGGCGAGAGCGAGGACCGAAAAGCCCATCGACCTGATCTCGTCGCGAACGGAGTATACATCCTGCATCGATTGCGCGCGCACGTGGACCCTGACGTAGCCCCGGTCCAACCCGTCCGGCCGCAGCAGGTCCCACGCGCTCGTGAAATCCAGTCTCGGTATCTCGGCCGCCGTTCCCGACGGCACGATCACGTCGGACGCGAAGCTCGCCGTTCCGAATCCGGTCGGCCTTTCCCTTATCCCCACGATCGTGAGGGTCGTCTCGACCTGTCTTACCGGCAGCTCGCCCTCGACCGCCGCTAGCGCCAGCCTGCGTCCGTCGATCACGCTCGTCGCCAGCTTCACTTCCCTTCCGAGAAGCGAGTCCGCCGATACCGTCCTCCGGTCGGAGCCGGCGCCGGACTCGCGCGTCCCCGACGCCCGGTCCGGAGCGTCGAGCCTGAAGCCGACCTCGCGCAGGACGCGGGGGCTCAGGATGACCGACCTTTCCACGTCGGTCTCGAAGAATCGCCCCGCGGAGAGCTCGTCGAACGGCGAATGCAAGCCTATCCCGGCGGGGAGAACCTGCACACTCGCCCGGGTCTCCCTCTCTCCCACGCGCAGCGTTGCCGGGAACCTGTCTTCAGGGAAGGCCAACGTAACGCCGGGAAGATCGCGCATCCTCTCGACGGCGTCATCGTCCAGACTGGCGGCATCCTCCCGGCGCTCCGCCATCGCCGACACGTCGCCCGACATGATGCCCTCGAGGTCGAGGTCGGCCGGCGTGACCTGCAGCGCCGTGAAGAGCTCGTTCTCCGTGATCTCGTCGGTCACGTTCTTCTGTATGCCGACGCCGAAGCTGACCATGGAGACCAGCGCGCCTATCCCGATGATCACACCGAGGGTCGTGAGCGCGGTGCGGAGCTTCGTTCTCCAGAGGTTGGCGTTCGCCAGGCGGTATACGTCTGCGAACCTCAAGAGGCCTCCCTCCGGTCCTTCGGGTCCGATCGGCCCGCGATCCGCTCTTGCGGCGCGAGCCTGCCGTCGTGCAGCTTCACGATGCGGTGCGCGACGTGCGCCGCGAGCGGCTCTTCGTGCGTGACCATCAGCACGGTGAGGCCCCGATCGTCGTTCAACCCCCGAAGCAGCTCGGCGATCTCTCCGGAGGTCGCGCTGTCCAGATTGCCCGTGGGCTCGTCCGCCAGCAGAACGTCGGGCGCGTTGGCGAGCGCCCGCGCGACCGCCACCCGCTGGGCTTCCCCGCCGGACATCTCGCCCGGCCTGTGCCCCAGCCTGTGCCCCAGCCCGACCGACCGGAGCACCTCCTCGGCTCTCCTCGCTCTGTCGCTCGCCGGATGCTCGCCGAAGGCCAGCGCGAGCGACACGTTCTCGAGCGCCGTCCTTGACGGGATCAGGTTGAAGGATTGGAAGACGAAACCGACCGTGCCGCGGCGATGTCGGGCCAGGCCGGCCTTACCCTGCGAGGCGATGTCGACGCCCCGGACGTACACGCTCCCCCCGGTCGGTGTGTCGAGACCGCCGACCAGGTTCAAGAGCGTCGATTTGCCGGAGCCCGACCTGCCGACGATGGCGAGGAACTCGCCCTGACAGACCTCGAGAGATACGTCCCTGAGGACGGGTATGAGCACCGAGCCCTTACGGTAGGTCTTGGAGAGGCCTCTCGTCTCCAGGATCGCGGGCAATGTCCCTCCGCCGGGCGGGCCTACTCGCGCTCGTACTTCGCTGTCAGCCGGGCGGAGGCGAGGACGTGGCCGTCGATCGCCTCCAGAACCTGCTCCTTGGTCGCGCCGCCCGGGAGATCCAGAATCGTGTCGAGCGCGTATCCCCTGAAAACGTACGTATGAACCTGTCCGGGGGGCGGACAGGGCCCCTGATATCCGACCCGCGAAGAGCCGCGTCCGTTGTGGGCGCCTCCCGGAAGATCCTCCTCCGAGGATATGCCCTCCGCCAGTGAAACGGCCCTCGCGGGTATGTTGTAGAGGATCCAGTGATCCCACACCTTGCCCGCAACCGGCACGGCGTCGGGGTCGTCCATGACCAGCGCGAGCGACACCGTGCCCTGGGGCAGGTTCTTCCACTGGAGCGGCGGAGATACGTCCTCTCCGTCGCACGTGTGCCTGACCGGCATAGGGCCGCCGTCGGTGAACGCCGGGCTCACCAGGTCGAACGTGGCGTCCACGCCCTCCGCCGGATCGGGCTCAGCCTCCCCACACCCGAAGCACAGAAAGACCGACACGAGGATGGCCGCGAGGAACCCAGCCCTCACGATTGCGTTTCTCAAGAGAGTCTCCTTTGCGTGAGCCCGCCGCGCGTCTCTTTCGACGTCGTGTAGGAACACCGATGGCACGCCCCGGGACTAGCTATCGGCCCAGTCGCGCAGCTCCCGCTTGATCTTGTCCTCGATCTTCTTGCCTATCTCCTCCCACTCCTCGTCGGTCCTTTCGCGCTCCTCGAGCCACCTGTCTATGCCCCGGCGCACCTTGGCTTCCACCTTGGCGCCGATCTCGTCCCACTCGTCCTCGCTGCGCCTGACCTTCCTGCGCTTGTGGCTGCTCCGGAACATACCTCCCAGGGAGATCATGAGTCCCAGGACGAAGCCGAAGTCGTACCAGTTGCCGCTGTTGTTGAGCTCGTAGACGCCGACCGAATCCGTGAAGAGGCCTATGACGAACGTGATGATTATGATCAGGCCGTGCCAGAGACCCATCCAGAATCCAGCCGGTTCCTCGGCGAACCGCTCGGAGCCGGCCGCGCACCCGCACAGTGCAAGGAGGAACACAACGAGGGCCAGAAGCCCGACTACCCTCACCACTCTGCTCCCCGGAAACGTCCGACCGCCTGAGTTACCGACCGCCGCCCTCAAGAGCCGCATGACTTGCCTCCTTTTCAGCGTTCCTACCGGATCTCCTTCCAGAGATCGACTCCGGCCGTCTCCCGGACGAGATCCACAAGCCGCTCGGCCTGTCTGCGTCCGTCGAACTGCTCCGCGTGCGTGGAGCAGGCACGGGAGTGCGCTTCGTAGTCGTCGAGGACCCGTCTGATCCTGTCGACCCACTCCGTCGGCTCCCTGTAGTTCTCCACGACCAGCGCCCGGGACGGGACCGTCTCTGGGAGCCCTCCTCTGTCGGATACGATCGCGGGTACTCCGAGCGCGGCGGCCTCCACGGAGACCATGCCGAACCCCTCCTCCCACGTGGACGGGAGCAGCACCAGTCCGGCCTCTCTGTAATGCGTTACGGGATCGGGAACGAACCCGCGAAACGTCACGTTGCCCCTCTTACGTCCGCCGTAGCTTCGGCCGACCGCCAGAAACTCACGGTCCGGCATGAGCTCGGCGATCCGCAGGAACGTGTCGGCGCCCTTAACCGCTCCGTCTCCGACCATCATGATGTACGGTCGCTCGTCGCGTGGCGGCAGTTCGATCTCCGAGAGGGACCGCACGTCTATCTGCGGGTAGATGACTTCCGCCCTCACGCCCATTCTGTCCCTCGCTCTCCTCGCCGTGTAGCTGGAATTGGCCACCACGAGCGAGGCCTTCTCCATCGCCCTTTCATTCTCTCGTCTGTACCTGAGCATGAAGGGAAAGTCGGCGATCTGCCGTCCCGCGAACTTGAGCCTCTTCCAAACGCTTTTGTCGTATGTGCGGTAGACGTTGAGGCTCATCTCGTCGTGGATGAAGTAAACAGAGGGGCCGTCGAACCGGTTGATGGCCATCGGCGCGGCCTGCGCGTTGGCGAAGAGGACATCCGCGTCCGACCTGCGGAAGTAGTCGGAGACCGCTCCTGAGTTGATCGTGTACTGGAGGAAGGGCAGTCGATACTTCAGGCGGACGATCGGGACTTCCACCAGCCCCTCGTACGGAATGCGCTCCCTGCTCCTCTCGTATTCCTCGCAGACCCCGGAGACCGGCACTATCTCGAGTTCGGGGTTCCGCTGAAGCTCTTTGGCGAGGAGGTACGTGCTCTTCTCGGCGCCGCCGATGTGGTGGCACAGATACTCGCCGAAGAGGACAAGTCTGGGCATGTGTGAACTCCGTTGAGCAGTAGCCGCTACGCAGATTCGCCCGCACGTCGGCCGGCGGGACGCAGACAACCTCCGCGTACCGCCACCCCGGCGCGTCGTCGGACCGCACATAGGCCGGCGCGTACATCTTCCCCGCAGACGGTCAGCCGCCGCGAGTGCGCTCCTCGATCTCCCTGAGCAGTGCATCCAGCGCGTCGTCGCCGTCCACCCTCGACTGCACCTCGCCGCCGCTGAAGAGCACGGCCTCGCCGCCGCCGCCCGCTATGCCGACGTCGGCCTCCCGAGCCTCTCCAGGCCCGTTGACGACGCAGCCCATGACCGCGACGGTCAGCGTCGAGCGGATGTGGGCGGTCCTGCGCTCGACCTCGTCCGCGATCGCCGCGACGTCGATCGTGGCGCGCGCGCAGGTCGGGCAGGCGATCACCGAGACTCCCCCCCGTCGCAGCCCCAGCGAAGCGAGGATCTTCCGGCCGACGGCGACCTCCTGCTCCGGAGGCCCGGCGAGCGAGACCCGGATCGTGTCACCGATGCCGTCCTCCAGGAGCACGCCGAGCCCGACCGCAGAGCGAATCGCGCCCGAAAATACGGTTCCCGCCTCGGTCACTCCCAGATGAAGAGGGTACTCGCAGGCCCGAGCCACCGCTCTATTGGCCTCGACCGTCATGAGAACGTCGGAGGCCTTGACCGAGAGTATGAGGTCTGAGAAACCCATACCCTCGACGAGCGCGACGTGCCGCATGCAGCTCTCAAAGAGCCCGGCCGCCGTCGGGCGCCCCTCCCGTTCGAGGATGTCCTTCTCCAGAGACCCCGCGTTCACACCGATGCGGATCGGGACACCCGCCGCTTGGGCCGCCTCGACGATGGCTCGAACGCGGTCTTCGGACCCTATGTTCCCGGG
The DNA here is from genome assembly GCA_014728245.1 of Candidatus Effluviviaceae Genus IV sp. Classification (GTDB taxonomy): domain Bacteria; phylum Joyebacterota; class Joyebacteria; order Joyebacterales; family Joyebacteraceae; genus WJLY01. The sequence continues at coordinate 8,355 of WJLY01000154.1, read as the reverse complement.
GTTAATGCGGATCGCGTGGGCGCCTGCCTCGATCGAGGCGACGGCGAGTCTGTGGTCGAAGTGGATATCGGCGACGACCGGGACGGACGAGCGGGCGATGAGCGCGGGCAGCGCCCGCACGGCCGCCTCGTCGGGAACGGCCACGCGAACGATCTCGCATCCGGCCCGCGTCAGCCTCTCTATCTGCGCGGACGTCGCCTCGACGTCTGATGTCGGGGTGTTGGTCATCGACTGCACCGACACCGGCGCCCCACCCCCGACACCGACGCCGCCTACGGCGACGCGGCGCGTCTCTCTCCTCGCGATTGCGTCGATCGCTACCTCGCTTGCCGTCCCTTGACGCGAACGTTGCCCGATCGCATCGTCGTGCCCTCTCTGTCGAAGAACTCCAGGAGCGGTATCGCGTACTTGCGCGACACGCCGACCATGTCCTTGAACTCCGGGACGCCTAGCGTCGCCTGCTCATCCAGGCGCCGCAGGACCCTGGCGCGAACGTCGTCCACGACTGATCTGTGGAAGAGGAGTGTTGTGGTCACCTTCACGATTCTGCCCGTCTCGCAGAGTAGCTTTACGATCGCGTCGAAATCCGGGGAACCCATCTCCGACCTGAGTTCGTCGAGCGACGGCACGGCCGGCCCCGCCTTCCTGAGACGCGACTCTATCCTCTCGGCGAGCTCCTCCTGCTGCTCGTTCAGGGCCACCTCGTCACGACCCAGCCTCACAAGATCGCCCCTGCGCGCGATCTCCCCACGCTCGGCCAGCCGGGCGAGCAGGGCGTCGAGCGTCCTCCGCTCCATCCGCCTGGAGAGCGTGCCCCGGAGCTCCTCGGCCGACATGCCCCACTCGAGCGGCGAGGCGGATGCTCGCTCAGACAGGATCTCTCGTATCCGGTCGCTCAGCTCGTCTACGCGCCCGGCGGTGTGGAGCCGGCCCTCGATCTCGAGGATCCGCCCGTCCCGTACAAGCGCCTCCGCAACCCCTTCCCCCTGCGGGCCCAGCTTCTCGGTCACGTCGGAGACCGCGAGCCCCTCGACTCCGGCCTCCTCGACCGCCTGCAGGAGAACGTCCTCGGAGCTCCCCTCTTCCAGCACGGTCAGCGCCTCGATGACGTCTTCCCGCATGCGCTTGTGCCGCCTGGGCTCGGGGTCGAGCACGCGCCCTCCGCCGGTCGTGGTCACCGGCGAATACGAGCGGATGACGAAGAGGTCATCGCGCTCGGCGACGATCGGCGACTCGAGCCTTACCTGCACCAGTTCGTCTTCACCCGGCCGGAGCACGTCCGTCTCGAGGAGGACTACCCTGGCAAGGGCCTGCGACGTCCCGAGGTGGAGGTGGACGCGCGTCCGGTTCTCTATCGGCCGCGCCCCGCCGACCAGCCTGAGACGGGCGTCGAACATCCGCGACACGTGCAGCGCGCCGACCGCTCCCAGCGTGTCGCCCCGCGACAGCGAGTCCTTGTCGACCCCCGCCAGGGCGAGCGCCGTCCTCTGCCCCGCCTCCGCGCGGTCGACCGATCGGTCGTGTACCTGCACGCTGCGCACCCGCACCTGCGCGCCGGAGGGATAGACGGCGAGCCTGTCGCCGGGGGCGATGCTTCCAGACCACAGCGTCCCGGTCACGATCGTCCCGTGGCCCGGGAGCGAGAAGACCCTGTCGACCGGCAGTCTCGCCGGTCCCGCGGATGCGCGTTCCTCGACGGCGCCCGCCAGCTCCTCGAGGCGCGCGGTCAGCTCGTCCAGGCCTTCCCGCGTGACAGCCGACACCGGGACCACCGGCGCCTCCTCAAGCGCCGTGCCCGCCGTGAGCTCGGCCACCTCCGCCCGCGCGAATTCCACTTCCTCGCTCCCGACGAGATCGGTCTTCGTGATCGCCACGATGCCGGCGCGCACGCCCAGAAGATCAATGATGTCGAGGTGCTCGCGGGTCTGAGGCATGACGCCCTCGTCGGCGGCGACCACGAGGAGGACAAGATCGATGCCGCCGGCCCCCGCGAGCATCGTCTTGACGAAACGCTCGTGGCCAGGGACGTCGATCACACCCAGAGCCGTGCCGGAGGGCAGGTCGAACCGCGCGAACCCCAGCTCGATCGAGATGCCGCGGTCCTTCTCCTCGCGCAGACGGTCGGTGTCGACGCCCGTTAGAGCGCGCACCAGCTCGGTCTTGCCGTGGTCGATGTGGCCGGCGGTCCCGAGGATTATGTGTTTGAGAGGGTCGGGCAACGAGCGCTCCTGCTTCTTTGCTTCCGCGCACGCCGGGCCGAGTGCGGCTCTACTGCTTCAGCCTGGTGATCCTGGCGCCGAGAGCGGCCAGCTTCTTCTCAATCGCCTCGTAGCCCCTGTCGATGTGATAGACGCGCGATACCTCGGTCTCGCCCTCGGCGACCAGCCCCGCGAGTATCAGCGCGGCGCTCGCGCGCAGGTCGGTCGCCATCACCTTGGCGCCCGAGAGCTTCCGGACGCCGGTGATGACGGCTATGTTGCGGTCGAGACCGATCTGCGCGCCCAGCCGCTTGAGCTCCGGAACGTGCGAGAACCGATCAGCGTATATCGTCTCGGTTATGACCGACGATCCGTCGGCGATCGACATGAGCGCCATGAACTGAGCCTGCATGTCGGTCGGGAAGCCCGGATACGGGGCGGTAGTCACGTTGACCGCTCTGGGCCATACCGGCCCGCGCACGCGCAGGCCGCCGTCCTCCTCGGAGACCTGGGCTCCCGTCTCCCGGAGCTTCATCGCCACCGCTGTCGCGTGGTCGAGCTTCGCGCCCCTGATCAGGACGTCGCCGCCCGTCATGGCGATCGCGACCATGAACGTCCCCGTCTCGATCCTGTCCGGTATGATCTCCACGTCGGCGGGGTGAAGCTCGTGTCCGCCCTCCACGACGACCGTGCCAGTCCCGTCGCCTCTCACGTCCGCGCCCATGGCCCTCAGGAACTCGGCCAGAGCCCCGATCTCGGGCTCGCGGGCGGCGTTCTCTATGACGGTGGCCCCGTCCGCCAGCGTGGCGGCCATCATGGCGTTCTCCGTGGCGCCCACGCTCGACGTGTCGAAGTGCATCGTGGTCCCGCGAAGACCCTCGGTCGAAGCCACTATGTAACCGTGCTCTATCTCGACCCGGGCGCCAAGCTCCTTCATCGCCCGTATGTGGAAGTCGACGGGCCTGGGGCCCCAGGCGCAGCCGCCCGGCAGCGAGACCCGCGCCCTCCCCAGCCTCGCGAGCGTGGGGCCCAGGACGCAGACCGAGGCGCGCATCGTCTTGACCAGCTCGTACGGGGCCTCGTGGTACCTGGCGTTCGTCGTGTCGATCGTCATGCTGTGATCGTGATGCTCGACCGCCGCTCCGAGCACGCGCAGCACATGGCCCATCGTGCGCACGTCCGCCAGACTGGGCACGTTCCCGAGGTGGAATACGCCCGGCGCCAGAAGCGTGGCTGCCATGATGGGAAGGGCCGCGTTCTTCGCGCCGCTGATCGTCACCTCACCCTCGAGTCGCTGCCCGCCGTCTATGATTATCTTGTCCATTGGTGTTCTCCAGCGCCTCCCGCCGCTCGGACGTGTCTCACCGCTGCCCCGGCCTTCGGCCGACGACTATCCTGTCGCGCCCCGCGTAGTCGGTTCGGATCTCCGAGCTTCCGAAGCTCTCACCCAGCATCGCGGCCACCGCCTCCGCCTGGCCGTCCCCCACCTCAAGGACGATCACACCATCCGGTACGAGCAGAGCGGCTCCATCCTGAGCTATCGCGCGCAGGCAGTCAAGACCGTCCGGACCGCCGTCGAGCGCGCGTCGCGGCTCGAAGTCGCGCACCTCGGGGGGCAACTGCTCGATCTGTCCGCTCGCCACGTAGGGCGGGTTCGAAACGAGAGCCAAGAGCTTGCCCTTCGCTACCTCCGCGAATAGAGGTTTCAGCAACTCTCCCTCCAGAAACTCGACGCGGTCGCCGACGCCCGCGGCGCCGGCGTTGCGCGCGGCGACCTCCAGCGCGTCCGCGGAGGAGTCTGTCGCGAGAACGCGCGCGCCCGGGAACTCCTGTGCCAGCGTCACCGCGATGACCCCCGAACCGGTCCCCACATCCGCCAGGAGCGCCTCCGGCCCGTCATCCGGTCGCTGGCCGCTTTCCACGGCGCGCGCTCCTCGCTGTCTGCGCCGCAGTCCCGCCTCCTCGAGAAGCTCGATCGCCACCTCGGTGAGGGCCTCCGTCTCAGGGCGCGGTATCAGCACGTTAGGCCCGACCTCGAAGTCGGAGAGCATGAATGCGGCCGTCCCGGTGACATACTGGACCGGCTCGCCCGCAAGGCGCCTCTTGAGAAGGACCTTGTAGCGCTTGAGCTCGTCCTCGTCCATCTGACGGTTGTAGTTCAGATACAGTTCGATCCTGGGGAGGTTCAGCGCGTGGCCGAGCAGTAGCTCGGTCTCGAGCCTCGCGTTCTCGAAACCCCTCTCGGCAAGGTACGCTCTGGTCCAGTCTATCAGTTCGAGAACGGTCCAGGTCTTCTTCGCCATCGGTTTCCCGGGGAGTGTGCAAGGACGCACGGGAGAGTGTCCGGCCGCGCCCGGGGCCTACGTGTGCTCCGCTATCTTCTCGGCCTCGTCGCTCGTGATGAGCGCGTCGATCATCTGATCGAGATCGCCGTCCACAAACTGGTCGATACCGTGGATCGACAGGCCGATGCGGTGGTCGGTCACGCGGCTCTGCGGGAAGTTGTATGTGCGGATCTTCGCGCTGCGGTCGCCCGTGGATACCTGGCTGCGTCTCGCCTCGGCCATCTCCTGTTCCTGCTCCGCCATCGCCTGCTCGTAGAGCCTGGCGCGGAGCACCTTCATGGCCTTGGCCTTGTTCTTGTGCTGCGACTTTTCGTCCTGGCAGGTGACCACGAGTCCGGTCGGCTTGTGCGTTATCCGCACCGCGGAGTCGGTCGTGTTCACGCTCTGGCCGCCGGGCCCGGACGAGCGGAACACGTCCACCTCGATGTCGTCCTTCTTCACTTCGACCTCCACCTCGTCCGCCTCAGGAAGCACGGCGACGGTCGCCGCCGACGTGTGGATTCTGCCCTGCGACTCGGTGGCCGGCACGCGCTGCACCCTGTGCACGCCGCTCTCATACTTCAGACGGCTATAGACGCCGTCACCCTCGACCATAAAGGTGACCTCCTTGAAGCCGCCCGTGCCGGTAGGGTTAGAGTTCATGACTTCCACGCCCCAGCGCTTCGACTCCGCATACCTCGTGTACATGCGGAAGAGGTCGGCGGCGAACAGGGCCGCTTCTTCTCCCCCGGTGCCCGCTCGTATCTCGATGATCGTGTTCTTCTCGTCGTTGGGGTCCTTGGGAACGAGCAGACGCTTGATCCTGTCCTCCAGGGCCTCACACCGTGACTCCAGCTCCACGAGCTCGGACCTTGCGAAGTCGCGCGCCTCGTGGTCTTCGGCCGTCTCCAGCATCTCGCGCGCGTCGCGGATGTCGGAGAGCACCCTCGAGTACTCGCCGTGCGCCTGGACGGCCGGCTCCAGGGCCGCCCGCTCCTTCGAATACTCCTTCATCCGGTTGTGGTCGGACAGCACGTCGGGATCGGAGAGCAGCTCCACCAGCTCGTCGTGCCGCGTCTTGAGCGTATCCAGCTTGTCTAGAAGCGTGGTCATCCGTTCCGCCTCGCGCCCGTGCTCGCGCGTGTGATCATCCATCCCGCCTCGCGCCCGTGCCCGCGCGTGATTATCCGTCCCGCCTCGCGCGAGCCGTCATCCCGCCTCCGCCGGCGCCTCCTGGTCCACCCTGACAGCCTCCAGCGCCGCTATCGCGACCTCTATCTGGTCCTCACTCGGGACCTTCGTCGTGATACGCTGCAGCCAGACGCCCGGCGCCGCGAGGAACCTGGCCCACATCTGGTCCGCGTGCCTCGCCGACAACTTCATCACCTCGTAGGAGACGCCCGCGATCACGGGGATCATGAGAAGCCTCGCCAGCCTCAGACCTATGGTGGGAGGCTTGCCGAAGATCATGAAGACCAGAATCGAGACCACCATTACGATCAGAAGGAAGCTGGTCCCGCAGCGCGGATGCCTGGTCGTGAACTTGCTCGCGTTCTCCGGCGTGAGCTCCTCCCCCTCCTCCTGCGCGAATATCACCTGGTGCTCGGCGCCGTGGTATTCGAAGACCCGCCTCATCTCCTTCCAGCGGGAGATACCCCAGAGATACGCCAGGAAGAAAACGACCCTGATCACACCGTCGATCAGATTGAAGAGGACGCCGCTCTGGGTCCCCATCGCGTCCGTCAGAAAGTCGGAGAGCACCATGGGGATCCAGAAGAAAATCACGATACCGAGAGCTAGCGCGAACACCATAGTGCCGGTGAGCGCGACGTTCGTCTTCCAGTCCGGGCGCTCGGTGCCGTCCCCGGCGGCCTGACGGTCGCCCTCGCCTGATTCTTCCTCCGGCGCGGAGTCCGCGGCGCCTTTGCCGGTTTCCGAAGCCTCTCGGTCCACCGAGCCGACCACTCCCTCCGGCGCGGCACCCGCCGCGCCTTCGCCGACTCCCCCGTCCGCATCTTCTTCCTCTCCACCGTCCTCGTCGGCGCTCTCGATCGCTACGCTCGCGGAGTAGTTCAGCGCCTTGATCCCGAGCGCCAGCGATTCGATCAGAGTCAGCCCGCCGCGGATGACCGGGAGCCTCAGGAGCCGGTTCTTTCTGGAGACTGAGGTGAAGTCCTCTCTGCGCACCGAAACGCGGCCGTCCGGAAGCCTCACAGCCGTCGCCACGGCGGTCGGTCCCCGCATCATCACACCCTCGATGACGGCCTGTCCGCCGTAGTGTATCTTCCCTCCCGAGTGGTCGAAGCCGCTTATGGCGGGCTGCGAGTCGTCGCGCGGTACGCGCTCGTGTCCTTCAGTTGTCTCCGGCAAGTCTCAACCTCCGACGGGCCTTTCCGCCACCGGTTCCCGGTCGACCGGGATCGCCCCGCCCAGCGTCGGATGAACGCGCTCGATCTCGTCCTTCACCGACCAGGCGATCCTGCGGTACGACTCGTGTCCCTGAACTTTTGAACGGAGCCGGGCGAAAACGTAGGCCTCCCTGTAGTTCATTTGCATCAGAAACCGCTTCCTGAAGGCAAGCGGGACCGCGTACTGAGCGCTGAATAGGTCGATCGAGGCCAGGTCGCGCCAGGCTTCGCGCGCCCGATCGAGCTGGACCCGCATGGCGTACGCGGCGCCGCTCTCCACCGCGTCATCGGGAGTCGAGTACCCCAGATCGCAGGTCAGCGGCTGCGCGATCTGGCTCGTCATCCGATGGCGTTGCACATCCCGGTACGCGCCGAAATCACACGTGATCTCGAAGACGTAGGCAGTGCTCTCGAACTCCCGGACCGGCGCCTCATGGCCTCCGATACCGTCGAGCGCACCCTTCAAGAGCACGCCTATCTCCTCATCGCTCATTGCCTCGACCCGCTCGCGCGCCTCATCGTGACTGCACCCGTCGGCCCCGAACAGGATCGTCTCCGCGACCCGTCGCTCTCCGCGCGGATCATGGGACACGAGGCGGACGACCGATCCGGATACCGCTGCCTGACCTCGGTCGCCGCTCGTCGCCCCGCTCTCGCCCGGCGGGCCGCCCACTCGCCTGCGCGCCGCGGCGCCCACGCCTCCCCCAGGCCGATCGGAGAGGTACGACGAGGTCTCAGTGTGCCGGAGCAGAGTCGGCACGGCCTCGCCGCATGCCTCCTCGAGCGCGTCTCCCAGCTCGCGCATCTCGACGAGAGGATGCGAGCGAAGCTTCACGATCGCGTGGCGAAGGCTTCTCGCGTTCACCGTCCAGCCGAGGTTGGTCTTGGCCGCGGACGGCAGAAGGCCCCGGACGGCGTCACACGCCTTTCCTGCCGGGTTCAGTCCCGCCGCTCGATGCTCGGGAGCGCCGTACTTGCGCTCGCAGAACGGCCTGACCAGCTCCAGCAGCTCCGCGTAGGTGTCGTACAGAGCGGATACCACGGCGTGGTAGGCGCCCACGCCCTCGAACGCCGGGGGCGTGTAGTAGTTGGCGGGATCCATCACCTGGTAGCGGGTCGACTTCTCTGTGAAGGACGACAGGCGGTTGTCCTCGAGGACCTTCGCGCCCAGGATCGACACGTTCTCCACGGCGATCGACAGAACCGCGTGCTCGGCTACCGAGGAGTGGCCGTAGCCTATGACCCACTTCTCGTGGAACCGGGACGAATCCGCCTCGGTGAGCTCTCTCGCGATCTCGTCGAACGACTCGGGCGAGCGGGAGGTCTTGGCGAAAGTAACGGCCGCCACTTCCGGCGGAAGCCCTCTGAGCGTGTAGACGCGAAGCGGGTCCCCGCTCTCAGCCATCAGTTCACTCCGCCTGCTTG
>WJLY01000153.1 GCA_014728245.1 Candidatus Effluviviaceae Genus IV sp. | reverse complement strand
TCCTGCGTCTCCGAGCACGCTATCACCTCGGGCGACATTCCATCCTCGGCGACCGGGACCAGCGACAGATCTATGCGGACCCCGAGACCCGCCGCCGCGCCCAGCTCCGAGGTGGCGCACGCGATACCCCCGGCGCCGAGGTCCTTGTAGCCGATCGCGACGCCGGCCTCGCGTGCCGCCTCGAGCACGTCGGCTCCGGCCACGGTCAGCATGCGTTTGAGGAACGGGTCGGGCACCTGCACCGCGTACTTGTCGTCGAGCGCCTTCTCCTCGTCGAGTACTCGCGAGGCGAAGGTCGCGCCGCCGAAGCCCGACGGGTCGGTCGGCTTCCCCACGAGGATCACGTCATATGGCTGATCGGCCGCCTCCCCGGGGACGCGGCTCCGCACGATGGCGCCCTCCTGGACAAGCCCCAGCGCCACGACGTTCACCAGGCAGTTCTCGTCGTACGAGGCGTCGAAGTAGACGTCGCCCCCCAGATTCGGCACGCCGAGCGCGTTGCCGTACTGCCAGATACCCTCGACGACGCCGTGCACGATCTCGCGAGTCCGCTCTGCGTTAGGGCCGTTGGGGTCCCCGAACCTGAGCGGGTCAAGGACGCCGATGACGTCCGCGCCCATGCAGTACACGTCGCGCACAATGCCGCCTATGCCGGTGGCGGCGCCTTCGTTCGGAACGACCTGTGAGGGGTGGTTGTGGCTCTCGTGGGCGACGGCGACGCACCAGGCTCTGCCGTCGTGCTCGCAGAGTCTCACGACCCCCGCGTCCTCGCCGGGGCCCAGCACGACGTTCGAAGCCTCGGTCGGCAGGTGCTCCTTGAGAACCGCGCGGCTGCTCTTGTACGAGCAGTGCTCGCTCCACATGGTGTTGAAGATATGAAGTTCGACGACGGTGGGGTCACGACCGAGCAGCGACGCCACCCTACGAGCCTCGTCGGGCGTGAGTGTGATACCGAGAGGGTCCAGCTCCCCTACGATGGCGGCGTCCGGCCTGTCCTCGATGGATACGGTTCGCGGCGGGCAGCCCGTGGCGTCGACGCTCACTTCGCCGCCTCCTCGACCGTGACCTCGAAGTCGAGCCTCGCCGTCCCGCGCCGCACCCTGAGCGTGATGATGTCCCCCACGCGCGAGCCGAATATGGCCCGGCGGGCCTCTCGGATGCTCGTCACGTCGTCTCCGTTCACCGCCAGGATGATGTCGCCCTCTCTGATCCCGGCTCGGTGCGCGGGACTGCCGGGCTCGACGAACGACGCTATCACGCCCTCGACGTCGCCCAGACTGAGCCTCTCGGCGAGTCCGGGGGTCAACTCCTGTATCGCGATGCCAACCCAGATGTCCCTGACCCTGCCGTACTGGATCATCTCGTCGATGACGTTTCGAGCGGTGTTTATCGGTATCGCGAAGCCGACGCCCTCGGAGCCCCCGCTCATCGAGAAGATGAACGAGTTGATGCCGACGACCTCGCCGTTGCTGTTGACGAGCGGTCCGCCGGAGTTACCCGGGTTGATGGCGGCGTCAGTCTGGATCATGTCCTTGTAGATCGCCGGAGACGCGTCGTCGCTTATCACGTCGCGGTTCGTGGCGCTGACGACGCCGGCTGTCACGGTGGGCTGTCGGTCGGAAAGCAGATTGCCGAACGGGTTCCCTATCGCAATGGCCCATTCGCCGACCATGATGTCATCGGAGTCCCCCAGAGGCGCGACCGGGAGGTCGTCTCCCTCGATCTTCACGACGGCGAGATCGTATCTCTGGTCTCCTCCCAGCACCTCCCCCTCGAACGCGCGCCCGTCGGTCAGGACGACCTGAACCTCCTCGAAGCCCCTCACCACGTGCTCGTTCGTGAGTATGTAGCCGTCCTCGTCGATGACCACGCCCGACCCGAAAGTGTGCCGCTCTTCCTCGTAGACGCGGCCCGGCAGGAATCCTCCGAAGAACCTCCGGAAGAACTCCTCCTGCGCGGTCGGCGCGGCCCGGACCAGTCTGCGTCCCGTCGCGCTGATCGAGACCGTCGCCGGGCCCACGCGCTCGGCCGCGCTCACGATGGCCGTGCGGCGAGACAGATCCAGTGCCCCGCCGGTGTCCGCGTCGCCCGGTGCCGCGACGCGCTCCTCGTACAACTGCTCCCCGGCCGGCCCCACCTCGGAAAGCTTCCTCACCGTCAGGAAGAGCCCGGTCGACACGCCGGCGAGAACGAAAAGCAGCGCGAGCACGACGTATTTGGCTAACCCGCCTCGCAATCCCTCAGACCTCCAAAGTGTGAGATCCGTGCCTCCGTGGCCCTCCCGGCAGTCCTCCGGGGGCGGACCGGGCCGCAGCGAGCCCCGGCGCGCCGCCTCAGGAACGTCCCTTGACCTTCTCCCAGTCCGCAAGGAACCGCTCGAGACCCACGTCGGTGAACGGATGCTTGAACATCTTCTCGAAGACCGCGTACGGCATCGTCGTTATGTGAGCTCCGGACACGCCGGCCTCGACGACGTGGAGCGGGTGCCTGACGCTCGCGACGATCACCTCCGTCTCGAAGCCGTAGTTCTCGTATATCGCGAGCACCTCGCGCACGAGGTCCATGCCTACGTGGCCGGCGTCGTCGAGGCGCCCGATGAAGGGACTCACGAACGTGGCCCCCGCCTTCGCCGCCAGGAGCGCCTGGTTGGCGGAGAACACAAGCGTGCAGTTGGTTTTGATGCCCAGTTCCTTCAACCTGTGCAGCGCCTTGACCCCCTCGAGGAGCATCGGGATCTTCACCACGACGCACTCGTGTATGTCCGCGAGCTTCTTCGCCTCCTCCACCATGCCGTCTGCGTCGGTACTCACTACCTCGGCGCTCACCGGGCCCTGCACGATCTCGCAGATCTCGCGGACTATGTCCTCGAACTGCCCTTCCTCCCGGGAGATGAGCGTCGGGTTGGTGGTCACGCCGTCGACGCAGCCGCACTCGGCCGCCGTCCTGATGTGCTCTATGTGCGCCGTGTCCAGGAAGATCTTCAAACCGCACCTCCTCACCTTGTATGTCTCGCGCCGCCCCGAACGTACGCGACTCGGGCGGGCGCCGTTACTCCTCGTACTTGACCTCGACCAGGTACAGCCCGTGCGCCGGGGCGGTCGCGCCGGCGCTCCCCCGATCGCACTCCGCGAGGATCCGGGCGAACTCCTCCGGGG
>WJLY01000152.1 GCA_014728245.1 Candidatus Effluviviaceae Genus IV sp. | reverse complement strand
GACTCCGGCGACTACCACCCTTGCGAGGGTTCCCGCTGTCTCCCTTCGTTCAACGCGTGGGGCATGCACATAGGTCATCTCGCCGCCGGCTGCCTGTCCTGCGACTCCGGAGCGACTACGCTCTCCTGGGGCGCGATCAAAGCCCTCTATCGCTGAGTTTCACAGGAGCGTGTCCCGACTCCCCCTTCAGAAGCCAGTCCTGCGCATTCCGGAAGCCACTCCCGCACGGCGCTCGTGAACTGGCCCGCTTCTCGCTACCGAGAGAGCGGGACGGCGCCGATCCGGCTGCGGCAGGTCGCCGAATGTGAGCGTCGACTGCGGCCGGACCTCGATGCTGACACCGACTCTGATGCCGGCCGGCCCTCCTGAGCCGCTGCGGTCTCAGCTGTCCGACCTTGTGACCGAATGAACACAAGTTGCGCAACAAGAGATGATAGCGACAAGTCGCTTGACAACTTCAATAGTCGCTCCTATACTGCCCGCAACTTGAGCCCGGGAGTGCCCATGCCGTGCGCCTGTGCGCGCATCGACGCTGGACAGTCGTGTCGCGTACCCGCGACATCCGCACACTGGAAAGCCTTTTCGGCAGTTCTGCTGTCGGTCCTGGCGCTCGCACTGCTCTCGCCGTCGGTCTCTGCCAACCCTCCCCCGGATTCCGAGTCCAGTTCCCACATACTCGTCGGCATGACCCCCAATCAGGGCTTCGAGGTCACTTGCGAGGACTCGGTCCTGTTCAGCGTTCCGGTGGTCGCCGACGACCTGGGCATCATGGAGTTCAGGGTCTCGGGACGATTCGGTCCACCCCCGCACACCATATGCGTACGAGTGCCGGCGCCGCCGCAGGTCGCCGGGGAACACGTCGACGGCATCTGCGACCACTCTGCCACCGTCCGCTGGTCGACCGACCGGCCCGCCACCTCGCAGGTCGAGTACGGACCAACGCCGTCGTACGGCAGCGCGTCACCGGAAAACACGAGCCTCGTCGTGGACCACGAGATCACCCTGTCCGGCCTGTCGCCTGAAACGACATACCACTGCCGGGTCATCTCTACCGATGCGTTCGGCAACACGACGGCCGGCCCCGACAGGGTGTTCGCCACACTCCCCCCGGCGCCTCTCCTTCTGGACGTCCGCGCCGAGGCCGTCACGGAGTCGTCCTTCGTGGCCAGATGGACTACCAGCCGTCCGTGCAACTCCACGGTAGAGTACGGGCTTACGTCGGACTACGGTCAGCAGACCGATGTCTCTCCGGAGCTCGTTACGGACCACGCGGTCACGGTTTCCGGCCTCACCCCCCACACGACATACCACTTCCGTGTGGTGAGCGAGGACGAGGAAGGCAGAACGGTCTGCTCCGAGGACCACGTCGTCGACACGCTCCTCGGCCAGCTCCTCTTGCTCGATGTCACGATCTCCGATACGTCGGACCAGGCCGCTACCGTTGAGTGGACCACGACGAACCCCGCCAGTTCGTGGGTCGCATACGGACAGGGTTCGGAGCCGGACAACGTGGCGGGCAGCGATTCGCTAACGCTCCATCACCGCGTGGAGATAACCGGTCTTCTGGCCAGCACGACGTACTCGCTGATAGCCTTCTCGGTCGACGAGTCGGGCGCCTCGGCCGAGTCCGACGAGCTGGTGTTCACGACCACGTGCGCGCCGCTCGAGATCACGACGCCTGGCGTGGCCGCGACGACGTGCACTTCGATCACGGTGTCATGGATCACGAACGCGCCCGCCGACGGAAGCGTGGAGTACGGGCCGGATGAGAGCTACGGGCAGACGGCCCCGGGCGACACGGAGCTGAGCCTCGGACACGAGGTAACGATAGACGGGCTGGAGCCGGCCAGCGTCTACCACATCCGCGCGGTCAGCACCGACGCCTGCGGGTTCACCGCGCGCTCCGAGGACCAGGTCGTCGCCACGGAGACGCCCGAACTCTCGATTCTGTCGGTGGCCATCGCGGAGACTACGGCCACCTCGGTGACGATCACCTGGACGACCACGAACGCCTCCCGGTGCCACGTGGAGTATGGACCGACTCAGTCCTACGGGTTTCAGACGGAACCCAACCCGTTCCATCTCTGTGACCACTCGGTCGTGATCAGCGACCTCGCTCCGAGGGCGCTCTATCACTTCCGGATCCACGCCGTCGATCAGTACGATCAGAGCGCGGTTACCACAGACTCCACGTTCTCGACGGACGAGCACGACGGTCCAGGAGGACTTCTGGTCTACGGGGTCGTGGCCCAGCAGGTCTCCCCCGGCTACGCGCTCATCTGCTGGCAGACGAACATGCCGGCGTCATCGACGGTTCACTACGGGACGACGGAGAGCTGCGACATGTCCGTCTCCGACGGAAGCCCCGTGACCGACCACTGCCTTGCTCTTACCGACCTCACTCCCGGCACGCGCTACTACTACAAGGTCAGCTCACAAGGCGCCGGCGACCTGACCGCCGAGTCTCACCTGTACACGTTCGTGACGCCCGAGGTTGATGACCTCGCGCCGGGCGCTCCGACAGGCGTGACGGCCTCGTCGTGTGAGGATGGCGTGCGCATATCGTGGAACGCCGGACCCGAGTACGACCTCGAGACATACCGCCTGTACAGGCGGGCCGGCGTGACCTCGTACTACCAGGAGATCACGGAGATTCCGGCCGGTGTGACGTCACATGTCGATCGTGACGTGCTCGACGGCTGGAGCTACGAGTACGCCGTCTCGGCCGTGGATGCCGACGGCAACGAGAGCGACCTCTCAGCGAGCGTCGCCGTCGATGCGGGTTCGGGCGAGAGCGGGCACATCTGGGTCTATCCCAATCCGGTCAGGCGCCGGACGACGATCAGCTTCTCCGCCCCTTCTGGCTGCCGCGGCAGCTACTCCGTCAGGATCTACAACGCCCGGGGCAGGCTGGTCAGGACTCTCGATGGTGGTCCGGTCACCGACAGGGTCTCCTCCGTGTCCTGGAACGCCAGGGACAACGGAGACTATCCCGTCTCGAGCGGCACGTACTTCTGCGTCGTAGAGGCAGGCGACTCGATCGTGCGCTCGAAGATCATGGTGCTGCGCTAGGAAGCCGCGGAACCGGCAGCCCCTGCCGGTGGCTGGCTTTCGCGGGGCCGACGTGAGGCACAAGAGCTGCGGCGGCCATGCGACCTGGACAGAAGAGCCCCCCGGCGTCCATGCGACCATGAAGAGAAGAGCCGCCGCGGCGATGCAACTATCACGGTCAAAGGCGAATCCAACCAGGTGACCCTCCCGGAGGCGGGCCGGGCGCCCAGGCGCGTTACGGGCGCCACGGCGCGTTCATCACCGCGGATGTAACTGACCGGAGCCTCACTGCAACGCTCCCTCCCGGGTCTTGTCTGCGGAAGGCAGTTGTAGCACCGTACCGCTCCCGTTACACTGATAGGTAGTGGTGACTCCCCCCGAGATTCCAGGTATCCCCCCGTGGAGGACAACTATGAAGGCACGCCTATCTACTCTCTTCGGCGTCCTTGTCCTTCTGTCCACAGCCGCCGGGGCGGCGACGATTCGGGTCGATCTCAACGGACAGGGTGACTACACAGCTATACAGGAAGGCATAGACGCGGCGTCTGCGGGAGACACGGTCCTTGTCGCCGCCGGAACGTACACCGGACCTCAGAACCGAGACATCGACTTCGGAGGACGAGACCTGACGCTTCTGGCGGAATCAGGCAGAGACGTCACGATCATAGACTGTGAGTCGGCGGATCGCGCGTTCGTCTTCGACACCGGTGAGTCGCGGTACGCCGTCGTACAGGGCTTCACGATAAGGAACGGAACGGGCCAGAACGGCGGGGCCGTGTGGATGAGAGGCGCGTCTCCCCAGTTCCTTGAATGCTCGTTCGAGAACAACTCGGCCGGATTCGGAGGCGCCTTCTACATCGGGCTCGAGTCCGCTCCGTTCATCGAGTTCTGCACGTTCACCGGCAACTACGCCGTCGACTACGGCGGAGCGATCTACACCTACTCGTCGCAGCCGGGGATCTACTACTGTGAGTTCCTTAGTAATACGGCCGGAATCAGCGGGGGCGCGATCTCCTGCAAGACCTGGACGATCGCCAGGATCCTCTACAACTACTTCACGGGCAACTACGCCCACGACGGTGGCTGCATCTACGTGGGGACGCTGTTCGCGGATTTCGAGGAGGCCGAGCAGACCCAGATACTGTTCAACGAGTTCGTCGAGAACTCGGCGGTTCGCGGAGGAGCGCTGTTCCTCCAGAGCTTCTCCTGGGTGGGATGCTCCTGGTCGACCTTCCTGCGCAATTCGGCGACGCAGGGCGGGGCCGTCTTCTGCAGGACCGACGCCGAAGGCGACTTCACTCTCCAGAACTGCACCATCGTCTACAACAGCGCCGAGACCGGAGGAGGCATCTGCTCGAGCGGAAGCTCCTCCTCGAGCGAGTTCCTGATAACGCAGTGCGTCATCGCATACAGCACGACCGGGAGCTCGCTGCAGCGGATCGACTACTCGCCCGTCACCGCCGATCTCAGCCTGGCCTACGGTAATCAGGGCGGCGACATGATGTTCGGCACCGACAGGCTGCTGTACGAGGACCCCATGTTCTGCGACGTAGCAAGCGACGACTACAATCTCTGCGAGGAATCGCCCTGCCGAAGCGTGAACAACGAGTGGGGATTCCTGATGGGCTCGTTCCGGCAGACATGCGAGTGTGACACCCCGGTCGAGGAGACCTCGTGGGGCTCCATCAAGGCGATGTTCCGGTAACGCCAGCGTAAACGCGGGCGGTAGCGCAGGCGATAACGTCGGCGGCAACGCGGGCGGTAGCGCAGGCGACAACGTCGGCGGCAACGCGGGCGGTAACGTCGGGCGTGAGGGACGTCGGTGGTCGTCGCGGCCTGGCGGACCGGCGCCGCGCGCACGGCGGGGGCTAGATG
>WJLY01000151.1 GCA_014728245.1 Candidatus Effluviviaceae Genus IV sp. | reverse complement strand
CTCCAGGGTTGCGGCGCTCGCGGTGGCGGGGCCCGCGCCCCCGGAACGGGGGCCGACCGAAAGCGGTTGACACCCGCGCCGGGGGACGCCTAGCATATGAGGTTCAAGCTGGTCGGGATGGCGCCAAGCCCCAGGGGGATGAGATGAGAGTAGGCATGCTGACCGGAGGAGGCGACTGCCCGGGCCTGAACGCCGTGATCCGAGCGGTCGTCAGACGCACGCTGGAGAAATATGGAGGCAGCGTAATCGGGTTCAGGTACGGATGGGCCGGTATGATCTCCGGCAACGCGATCGAGCTGGGACTCGACGAGGTGTCGGGCATACTGCCGAGAGGCGGGACCATCCTCGGAACGTCCCGCACGAATCCCTACAAGACGGACGGCGGGGTCGACGGCATAGTCAGACGGTTCAAGAAGGAGAGCCTGGACGCGCTCGTGGCGGTGGGCGGGGAGGACACGCTGGGCGTCGCCTCCAGGCTGCACGAGGAGGAGAGCCTCCCGATAATCGGCGTTCCGAAGACGATCGACAACGACATCGTGGGGACCGATTTCACGTTCGGCTTCGACACGGCCGTCTCGATCGCCGCCGAGGCGATAGACAGGCTGCACACGACAGCGGAGTCGCACAATCGAGTGGTGGTCGTGGAGGTGATGGGACGCCACACGGGCTGGATCGCCGTCAAGGCCGGCATAGCCGGCGGGGCCGACCTGATCATCATCCCCGAGATCTCGATCTCGCTCGCGGAGATCTGCGAGGTGATCAAGAAACGTCACGAGAGAGGCAAGAACTTCAGCATCGTCGTGGTAGCAGAGGGAGCGAAGTATCCGGAAGACGCTCCCAACCAGGTCGAGGGAGGACTCGTCACCGTAGAGCAGACGACCGACTCGTTCGGCCACGTCCGCCTCGGAGGGATCGGGAACAAGCTCGCGAGAGCGATCGAGCTGGAGACGGGGTACGAGACCAGGGTGTCCGTCCTCGGATACGTGCAGAGGGGCGGCACACCGACCGCCTTCGACCGCGTTCTGGGCACGCGCTTCGGCGTGCTGGCGGCCGACCTGGCTCACCAGGGGCACTTCGGGAAGATGACCAGCCTGAGCGGCGACAAGGTCATTCCGGTCGCCCTGAGTCACGCCTCCGAGGGAGTGAAGCGCGTCGACTCGGAGCTCTTCGAGGTAGCCCGCACGTTCTTCGGCTAGGCCGCCTGCGAACACACGACGGATAACGGGGGAGGGATCCATGCCACTTGTGACCGGTGACGATCTGCTCGTAACGGCACGAACTCAGGGCTACGCGGTCGGCGCGTTCAACACGAGCAACCTCGAGATCACGCAGGCCGTCTTCGAAGCGGCCGCCGAGCTGCACTCCCCCGTGATGCTGACGACGTCTCAGTCGGCGATCAAGTACGCGGGCTTCGAGAACCTGAGAGCCATGGTGGAGAACGTGTCGGACGCGACCGGAGTCCCCGCCGCCCTCCACCTGGATCACGGCACGGACCTCGACGTGATAGAGCGCTGCATCGAGGGCGGATGGACATCCGTGATGATCGACGGGTCACATCACCCGCTCGAGAAGAACATCGAGGTCACCAGGCGGGTTGTCGAGATGGCGCACCCGGAGAACATCTCGGTCGAGGCTGAGCTGGGGAGGCTCGTCGGCGTCGAGGACGAGATCTCGGTCGAGGAGGGGGACGCGGCCTACACGGACCCGGACGAGGCGGAGCGCTTCGTCGAAAGCACCGGCTGCGACTCGCTCGCCGTCGCCATCGGCACCTCGCACGGGGCTTACAAGTTCAAGGGCGAGCCCAGACTCGACATCGACCGGCTCGAGGCGATCGCCTCACGGGTCACGATTCCGCTCGTACTTCACGGCGCTTCGGCGGTCCCGCCCGACGTGCTGGAACTCGCCAGGAAGTACGGCGCCGAGCTCGGGGACGCCCGGGGCGTGCCGCCCGAGAGCATCGCCCGGGCGATAGACCACGGCATCTCGAAGATCAACATCGACACCGACCTGAGGCTCGCTTTCACCGGGCGCGTGCGCAGGATCCTGAGCGAGAGCCCGGAAGTGTTCGACCCCAGGAAGATCCTGGCCGCGGCCAGGGAGGGCATCAAGGAGGTCGTCGCCGCTAAGATCAGGCTGTTCGGTTCCGAAAACAGAGCGTAGCAGAACCGGCACACAGGAGGAAAGCACGATGGCTCTGAAGTACGCGATCAACGGATTCGGCAGGATCGGCAGGCTCGTTCTCCGCATCGCGGGCGCGTCCGGGGATTTTGAGCTTGTGGCCCTGAACGACCTGACCGACGCGACCACGCTGGCGCACCTCTTGCGATACGATTCGGTGCACGGGAGATACGATGGCGACGTCGAGAACGACTCCGACTCCATCACGGTAGACGGCAGGAAGGTGAGGGTCTTCTCGGAGCGCGACCCGGCCGGGCTCCCGTGGGGAGACCTGGGCGTAGATGTGATCATCGAGTCGACGGGCAAGTTCCGCGACCGGCAGGGCGCCTCGAAGCACCTCTCGGCGGGCGCGCGCAAGGTGATGATCTCCGCTCCCGCCAAGGAGCCGGACGTTACGATCGTGATGGGCGTGAACGACGGAGATTACCGGCCCGAAGAGCACGACATCATCTCGACCGCATCCTGCACAACCAACTGCGCGGCGCCGATGGTCAAGGTCCTCCTCGACGATTTCGGAATCGAGCGCGGCATCATGACGACGGTGCACGCTTATACGAACGACCAGAAGATCCTCGACCTGCCGCACAAGGACCTGCGGAGGGCCAGAGCCGCGGGCGTGTCAATGATCCCGACAACAACGGGGGCGGCGAAGGCGATCACGACGGTGATCCCCGAGCTTGCGGGCAAGCTCGACGGCATGGCCATCCGCGTCCCCACCGCCGACGTGTCTCTCGTCGACTTCGTTCTGGAGCTGGGCAAGAGCGCAACGGCCGACGAGGTAAACGCATCATTCAAGAAGGCGGCCTCGGAGCCGCCGCTCGGCGGATACCTGCGCTACACCGAGGAACCGCTCGTGTCGATCGACTACGTCGGCGACAGGCACTCGTGCATCTTCGACGCCCCGCTGACGAAGGTGATGGGTGGGAACATGGTCAAGGTCCTCGGCTGGTACGACAACGAGGCAGGCTACGCCGCCCGCATGGTCGACATGATGAAGCTCGTGGCCAGCAAGTAGCAGTGCGAGCGGGGGGGAACCCAATTGAGCAACAAGCTGCACGTCAGGGACCTGGAAGTCGGAGGGAATCGGGTGCTCACCCGGGTCGACTTCAACGTCCCGCTCAAGAACGGATCGATCACGGACGACACGAGAATAAGGAGCGCCCTCCCTACGATCAGCAGCATCGTCGATCGCGGCGGGAGGGCTGTGCTCATGTCCCACCTCGGAAGGCCGGGTGGCGAGGCAGTCGAGTCGCTACGGATGCGGCCGGTCGGGGAGAGGCTCTCCGAACTCCTGCAGAGGAGAGTCGAGGTCGCGCCGGATTGCGTAGGCCCGGAGGCCGAGAGTGCCGTCTCTGGGCTCGCGGACGGAGACGTCGTCCTTCTGGAGAACCTGCGCTTCCACGCCGAGGAGAAGAAGAACGAACCCGGCTTCTCGAAGGAGCTGGCAAGCCACGGCGATCTGTATGTGAACGATGCTTTCGGCACGGCGCACAGGGCCCACGCCTCGACCGTCGGAGCCGCCGAGCTCTTTGACCGGCGGGCGATGGGCTTCCTCATGGAGAAGGAGCTCGAAAACCTCTCGCGTGTAACGGGCGCCCCCGCAGAGCCCTACATCGCGATCCTGGGAGGGGCCAAGGTCTCCGACAAGATCGGCGTGATCGAGAACCTCCTTCCCAAGGTCGACGGTCTGCTCGTCGGCGGAGGAATGGCCTTCACCTTCCTCCGGGCCAGAGGCGGAGAGGTCGGCGACTCGCTGCTTGAGGAGGACAAGGTCGAGGTCGCCCGTCAGTTGATCGAGAGGGCGGACGCGCTGGACAAGGTCTTCATGTTCCCCGTGGACGTGCTTATCGCTCCCGGGCTGGAGGGAGACGACGAGCCGACCGAGGCGCCGGCCCACGCGATACCGGAAGGCAAGCAGGGCCTCGACATAGGGCCAGCGACCGTCGAGGCATTCCGCGCCCAGATAGCGCGCGCCAGGACGATCGTCTGGAACGGGCCGATGGGCGTTTTCGAGGATCCCAGATTCGCGGGCGGTACGGAGGCGATCGCCCGGGCGGTCGCGGACAGAACCGACGGCGGGGCGTTCAGCGTGATCGGCGGCGGCGACTCGGCGGCGGCCGTGGCGGCGGCCGGCGTGGCCGACCGGGTGAGCCACATCTCGACAGGAGGAGGCGCCTCGCTCGAGTTCCTGGAAGGGAAGGAGCTCCCCGCGGTCGCGGCTCTGAGCGAAAGGGGCTGAGTAGCGTAGTCGAGCCGGTCGTCCGGCAGGAAGGTGGTGCGCGCGTGAGCAGGAGACGTGTGGCGGCAGGGAACTGGAAGATGAACAAGACGGCGGGCGAGACGCGCACGCTCATCCGCGATCTGGGCAACAAGCTCAAGGGAATCGAGCATGGCTGCGAGGTCCTGGTGTGCCCGCCGTTCGTCGCCCTGGAGACGGCTGTCGACGCCGCAAAGGGCACGGTCATCGAGGTCGGCGCGCAGAACGCGTCCTGGCAGAAGAGCGGCGCCCTGACGGGAGAGGTCTCGCCCGAGATGCTCGAATACCTGGGCGTGACACACGTGATCCTGGGCCACTCCGAGAGAAGGAGCATCTTCGGGGAGACCGACGAGACCGTGAACGCCAGGCTGAGGCACGTTCTGTCCGGGAGCCTCGTGCCGATAGTCTGCGTCGGGGAAGGCCTCGCCGACAGGGAATCGGACCGGACCGGAGATGTCGTCAGGGGCCAGCTCCGCGGCTCGCTGGCGGAGGTCCCCGCGGACCAGGCGGATCGGCTCATACTGGCGTATGAGCCCGTCTGGGCGATCGGAACGGGCCGCACCGCCTCGCCGGAGATGGCGGCCGAGGTTCATGCCTTGATTCGGGGCGAGATTGCTGCTATCTTTGGAGATTCGGTGGCCGAGGGCATGCGCGTCCTCTACGGGGGCAGCGTGAAACCGGAGAACGCCGCCGAGCTTTTGAATGAAGACGAGATAGACGGCGTGCTGGTCGGGGGAGCCAGCCTCGACGCCTCGAGCTTCGCCGCGATCATCGCGGCGGTCGGATAGGGCCGCCGAGCGCGGCGGCGCGGCACGCGGCAAACTTCAAAGGAGTACGGGAATGGCGGGCGTGTTGCTCGGACTGCACATTCTGATTTCCTTCGCCCTGGTGGTCGTCGTCCTGCTCCAGTCGGGCAAGGGCGGCGGGCTCGCCGGAGCGTTCGGCGGAGCGGGAGGCGTTGGAGCCGTCTTCGGCGGACAGACCGCCGCCGACTTCCTCACGAAGGCAACGCGCTACCTCGCGGTCGCTTTCTTCCTCACGTCGCTTGTTCTGGCGATAGTCTCGAGGGAAAGAGTGCTGGGAACGGTGGAGGGAAGCCTGGAGCGCAGGGCCTCTACACCCGCGGCGCAGCCTGTCGAGCAGCTTCCGCCGGGCGAGGTCCCGGAGGGTCTGCCGGGCGGTCCCGGCGACAGCCCGGGGACGGCGGGGGAGCCGCCCGGCGCGGAAGGCGAGCTGCCTCCGGCGCCGGAGGGCGGACTGGGCCGGGAAGCCGGGGAGGAACCCGAGTAGTCGGTCGCCGGGTCGCGCCCGCGAAGGCTGCGTTGGTCGGTCGCGAGGAAGTCGACTCCGCGCCCTGACAGATATGTGCCCGGATGGTGGAACTGGTAGACACGCCATCTTGAGGGGGTGGTGGGCTTACGCCTGTGCGAGTTCGAGTCTCGCTCCGGGCACCAGGACATAAGCAGGGCCCGTATGACGGGCCCTGTTGTCGTTGGCGGCGTGACCGCGCCCGCCCGGACTGAGCTTTCGGGACTGATCGAACCGTGAACAGGATCGCCTCGGCATACGAGTCGCTTCTCGAGTGTTTCGGCCCGCAGGGATGGTGGCCGGCCGAGACCACCTTCGAGATGGCGGTCGGGGCCGTGCTGACTCAGGGCACGGCATGGAGGAACGCCGAACGAGCGATAGACAATCTCAGACGGGAGGGCGCGCTCTGCCCGGAGGGCCTCTCGCGAATCTCTCCGTCGGCACTGCGGAAGCACATCGCCGCTGCCGGCTTCCAGCGCCGCAAGGCGGCCACGCTCGGGCTGCTCTCAGAACTCGCGGGCAACACGGAAACCGGGTGGAGAGCGCTCCTCGCAACTCCGGCGACCGAACTGAGAGGGCGCCTGCAGAGCGTCCGCGGCATCGGCCCCGAGACCGCCGACGCGATACTCCTCTATGCGGGCCGATGCCCGGCCTTCGTCATCGACGCCTATACCCGCCGCTTCGCGGTCAGACACGCCCTGGCCGACCGGAAAGCCGGCTACGCGGCGATGAAGGAGCTCTTCGAATCCTCCCTTCCGGCGGACCCCGACCTCTATGCCGAGTACCACGCACTTCTTGTTGCGCTCGGCAAGGAATTCTGCAGAACGCAGCCGCGTTGCGCGGACTGCCCCCTGAGAAGGGACCTTCCGGAAGCGCGATGACGACCGGTCACCGGCCGCCGGCGCCCACGATACGTCGCTTGACACCGCACCACCGAAGTATCAAGCTGGGAGGAGCGGGCTGAGGCACTGCGGCCCGCGAAGGGGAGGTTGCCAATCGGGATGAGTAGCCTTGCTCGCTCTTTCGTGTGGTGCCTGACGGTCGTCCTGGCGGGGTCTCTGGCCCCGGCGCGGGCGATTGCCGACCACATCGACCATGCGGTCACGTTCGCCCGACGGGACCTGACCGTCGAGCAGCGCGGAGCGTATCACGTCGTAGACCTCCGCGGCTGCGAACTGACGGAGCGCGTGGGTGAACCGCAGCTCCCGGTTCTGCCGGTAGCCCTCGCGCTGCCCGAAGGAGCGAGGGTCCTCGGGGTCGACGTCGTCGCCTCCGAGAGCCGCGAGTATGCCGGCCCTTACAGGCCTTTTCCCGCTCAGGAGCCCGCGATCCTCCCCGTACCGGGAGTCGAGCTGCCCGGATGGGTGTTCACGGAGCCCAACGACGCGGTCTACGAGGCCGATAGCGCCTACCCTCCGGTCGTGGCGGAGATCGCGTCGGTCGGCAGAGTCGGCGGCAACACGGCCGTGGGGATCAAGGTCTACCCGGTGCAGTACCTTCCGAGCGCGGGTAAGCTGCGTCTCTTCACGAGGCTCGAGCTGAGGGTCGAGTACGAGGGCGGCATCCGAACGGGCGAGCGAGACGCGAGGCGCGCGCCGCTCAGAGAGCTGGCGTCGGGCCTTCTTGCTAATCCGGACGAGGTGGCCGAGCCCCGGGAGAAGGTCGGGGACAGGGAGTCGAGAGTCGGCCCCGGCGACTACGAGTACGTCATCGTGACCGACCCCGGCTACCTGTCCTCCTTCCAGCCGCTGGCCGACTGGAAGTCCCGCAAGGGAGTGCCCGCCACAATAGTGACCACGGACTGGATACACTCGAACTACGACGGCGCCGACGCGCAGGCCCGCATAAGGGCTTTCATCGCCGACGCGTACTCAGCCTGGGGTTCCGTCTGGTTCCTGCTGGGCGGCGACACGCAGGTCATCCCGGCCCGGCGGGCGTACGCCATGACGTGCGAGGCCGGAGGGCACGCTCTCGAGGATGAGATCGGGTGCGATCTCTACTACTCCGACCTCGACGGAACGTGGGACGAGGACGGGGACGGTGTCTACGGAGAGGTGGAGGACGCAATCGACCTTTATCCCGACGTCTTCGTCGGGCGCGCCTCCGCGCGCACCAACGCCCACGTGCAGGCGTTCGTGGAGAAGACGCTCCGCTACGAGCAGAACCCGCATGCCGGCATAGGCCTGGACATGCTGATGGCGGGAGAGGTGCTCTGGAACGACCCCTTCACCGACTCCGGCATCGGCCTCAACATGATAGACCGCGAGCACGTTCCCCCCAGATACGACCCGATAACCAAGCTGTACGAGACCCTCGGAAACGAGAGCGACGCCAGCGTGATAGACGCCCTGGACGACGGCCCGGGCTACTTCTTCCATAACGGTCACGCGTGGTTCACGGTGATGGGATGCGGCGACGGATACCTGGACAGGGCGGAAGTGGACGGTCTGGAGAACGGGCTTCGCGCGCCGGTCGTCTACTCGATAGGGTGCTGGCCCGCCGCGTTCGACCTGGAAGGGGAGCAGTGCATAGCCGAACACTTCGTACGCAACGCCGACGGCGGGGCGCTGGCCTTCATAGGAAACAGCAGGTACGGCTGGGGCTCTCCCGGCAATCCCGGCTACGGGTACTCCGAGCGGTACATGGAGGAGTTCTGTCGCAGGGTGTTCACGGAAGGACCGCGCAATCTTGGCAGCCTGCTCGCGGCCGCCAAGGCTGAGTTCGTGCCCTTCTCCCAGTCTGAGAACGTCTACCGGTGGCATCAGTACGAGGTGAACCTGCTCGGCGACCCCGAGATGCCGCTGTGGACCGACGAACCGGCACCTCTCGAGGTGTCCCACCCGGACTCCGTGGCCGCGGGGCTCTCGGAGTTCGGCGTATCGGTCTGGACCTCCGGAGGCCCGGTGGCGGGCGCGCTCGTCTGTGTCCGCAACGGCTCCGATGTCTACGAGCGCGGTACGACGGAGCACGACGGTTCGGCGTCTCTCGACCTGGAGATCGCCACGCCCGAAAGCCTCGATCTGACGATCACCGCCGCCGATTGCAGACCGTACACGTCCCGCATCGGAGTCAGCATGTCCGGCGCCTTCGTCCAGCCGGAGCAGGTCACAGTCGACGACTCGTACGGGGGCAACGGTGACGGCCTGGCCGGTCCGGGTGAGACCGTGGAACTCGCGGTGTCGCTCCGGAATCTCGGCGACGACGACGCGGCGGGAGTCGAAGCTACGGTCTCCACGGAGGACACGCTCGTGCAGGTGGTCTCGGCGTCGGCTTCGTACGGGGACGTGTCGGGCGGAGCGGTGGTGCCGCCGAGCGCTCCGTTCCTGTTGACGATCGCCCCCGACTGCCCCGACGGCCACGCCGCTTCGCTCGAGCTCGCCATCTCGGAGGCCGCCGGGCGGGAGAACTGGTCCGGGACCTTGACCGTCACCGTGGCCTCGCCGGTCGTCTCGGTCGACTCCTACAGCGTGGACGACATCGCCGGAGGGGACGGGGACGGTTCGGCGGAGCCCGGCGAGGCGTTTCGCCTGCTTCTCGAGCTTGCCAACGAAGGGCTTGCGGCGGCGCGCGAGCCGAGCGCACAGCTCGCGTCGCTCTCGAGCGAGGTGCAGGTGGTGGTTTCGGGCGCGGACCTGAGCGACATCGAGCCCGGGGACCGGCGTCGGTGCGTCTTCGAGGTGGAGGTCTCACCCGGTTGTCCGTCACCGTTCTTTCCCCGCCTCACGATCGAGGTCGCCACCTCGGATGGCCACGCCCTGGTTGACACGTTCGGCATAGCCGTCGGACAGACGGGCATGGTCCACGACTTCGAGGACGGAGCTTCGGGCTGGTCACACTCGGGACAGAACGATCTGTGGGCGCTCACGGACAACAGGTCGCACTCCGGCACGATGAGCTGGTACTCCGGCGACACATCCAGCTGGGAGTATCACAACAACATGGAGGCGCAGCTCGTCTCGCCGGAGTTCGTCGCGGGAGTCGACACAGAGCTCCGCTTCTGGTGCTGGTACGAGCTCCCCATCTACCACGAGGACGGGGTCTACATAGAGCTTCTGTCCGAAGGGGCCCCGGTCGACACGCTCGACTTCATCGGGAGCGGAGGCGCCTTGAACCATCTGGGATCGATCGGCAACGACTGGCTGGAGTACAGCTACCAGCTGGGCCGCGCGCCCGGTGAGACGTTGTCGGTCAGGTTCAGGTTCCGCACCGACGAGAGCGACGTAGCGGAGGGCGTGTACATCGACGACGTTACGGTGACATCAGCCGGCGTTCCGACCGACACGGGCGTGCATGATGTCCCTGAGGTGGCGGCGCCTGCGAAGCTCCATCAGAACAGGCCGAACCCCTTCACGAAGTCCACGACGATCGGCTTCTCGATGCACAGGGAGGCTCCGGTCGTGCTTTCCGTCTACAACATCCAGGGCCGGCTGATCGACACGATCGCGGACGACGTCCGGGGAATAGGCGAGCACTCGGTGGTCTGGGACGGAAAGGACGAACTAGGCGCCGACGTGGCCGCGGGCGTATACCTTTACAGGCTCACAATCGGCGACTACGAGGACGCCGGCAAGATGATCCTCGTGAGATGACCTCATCGGTGTCGACGACCGGACCAGCGCCTTGATCGAACGTCTGATCTCCCCCCACACGGTCGAAGAGCAGGTAGCGGACGAGGAGAGCCGGCTTGCCGGACTCTCCGGGGCAACCCTGCGTTACATGTACGTCTACGGCGTAGCGTGGGAATGCTGGCTGAGGCACCATAGGGGCAACCTGGAGTTCGCGGCGGAAGAGGAATGCGATCTCGTTGAAGCCATGAGGCTGTCATCGCGTCTAAATCGTGTGGACAGGAACATCGAGCGAACGATCAGCAGAAACGAGAAGATCCGCTCTCATCTTCTGACCCAAGAGACGGAGTCGGACAGATAGAGGGGTTCTTCGTCCTTTACAGCCTGAACGCCGCATGGTAGAAAGAGGTTCAAGAGTGACTGGACGCGCATCTGGAGGGGGTCTTTTGGCGACCAGATCGCTGTTGTGTATTTGTGTCGCAGTCCTGACGCTCGGCGCCTTCGTGCCTGTTCCCGCCGGCGCGGCCGACAAGTATGCCGGCGAGTTCCTGACTCACGGAGTAGGAGCGCGGGCTCTCGGCATGGGCAGCGCGTTCGTCGCCGTTTCCGACGACGTCACTGCCGGGTACTGGAACCCCGCGGGCGTGGCGGACGTGGGGTCCCGCCAAGTTCAGCTGATGCACGCGGAGACGTTCGGGGACGTGGTCAACTACGACACCGGAGCGTACGTGCATCCGTTGGGCAACGGCTCCGGAATCGCCGTGACCGTCGTGCGGCTCGCCGTGGACGACATCCCCTTCACCGACTTCGAGGAAGAGGATGACCGGATCATATACGACGCCTCCAGGAT
>WJLY01000150.1 GCA_014728245.1 Candidatus Effluviviaceae Genus IV sp. | reverse complement strand
TCGCTCAGGCCCGGCGCCGGGGCGAAGGAGTAGAAGAAGCCCGTTGTCTCGAAGCCGTCATCGTCGTACCGTCGTCCGGGAGCGTTGGCCAACGCGGTCAACGCCGTCAGCGAGCCGCTCTTGGCTAGCGGAGGGGGTGCAAGATGAAGGCGCGTCTCGTGCTTGGTCTGCTTGTTTCAGTACTGGCTTGCGGGTGTGCCGGCGGTATCGACGTTGAGTCGATGGTCCAGGACTTCGATCGTTACGACGAGGACCTGCAGGCTGTGGCAGAGGACCGGACGGTCAACCGGGCGCTGGAGTCCGGCCGGCAGAAGCGTGCCGATGCCGGGGCTCTCGTAGAAGGGGGCAAGAAGCAGGAAGCCGTCCGTGCGGCCGAGCAGGCCCTGGCGGACGCTCGCCTCGCTCAGGAGATGCAGAAGATGGATGCGGCGGCACGCAGGGCCGAGCAGTGTCGCCTGGAGGTCGAACGATCGCGGACGGCGTGGCGCGAGGCTCTGTTCGTTCTGGAGCAGACGGAGGAGTTTCTGGGCCAGGAGGCGGCGGTCTCGCGGCGGGCCCCCGAACCGGCGCAGGAGGAGACGGCACTTCCGGCATCGACGCTTGCTCCTGATGAGCTTCCTTCGCCGACGTTCAGCGAGGTACTCAGCCACTGGACCGTCTGGCGTCAGGCAGCCGGCGAGCGTAGGGTCTCCGCGGCCGATCTCGAGAACGACTTCCTGCGCAGCCGAGCAGAGGTAGAGGCCGACAAGGTCACCGACGTCGCCGTGGCGCACCACACGTACCTGGCCGCAAGGGCCGTCCAGTCACTGGAGTGCCGTGTGCGTTCCGCGGCCGACGAGCGCGCATGTCTCGAGGCGGTGCAGCTCGCGGCCCGGTTCGATGACGCACGCGCGGAAGCTCTGCGCGCCACGCTGGACCTGGAGCGCGGCCTGCAGGACGACCTGCGCGGCGAACTCGCGCAGCTGCGCGCTGAGGCCAGGACGCGGC
Organism: Candidatus Effluviviaceae Genus IV sp.; assembly: GCA_014728245.1. Taxonomy (GTDB): domain Bacteria; phylum Joyebacterota; class Joyebacteria; order Joyebacterales; family Joyebacteraceae; genus WJLY01. Next base: position 3,794 of record WJLY01000150.1, on the reverse strand, counting down.
AGGACGAGCTCTTCGATGCGCTGAGTCAGATGGAGGGGAAGTTCGCGCGCATCAGGCGTGACGCGCGCGGTACCATCGTGAGCTTGGCCGACATCCTGTTCGACTTCGACAAGGCCACCCTGCGGCGCAACGTCGAGTTCAACCTGGTCAAGATCGCGGCGATCCTGAACCAGTTCGAGGAGATGAACATCCTCATCGAGGGGCACACCGACAGCATCGGCACGGAGGAATACAACCTCGATCTCTCGCGGCGGCGTGCGGAGGCGGTCCACGAGTTCCTCGTATCGCAGGACGTCGACCCGAGCCGCATGAGCTGGGAGGGGTACGGAGAGAGCCGCCCGGTCGCTGACAACAACACCGAGGAGGGCAGGCAGCGCAATCGTCGCGTAGACCTGGTGATCCAGGACGCGCCCTGAGTCAGACACCGTGTCGCGGAGCCTGTCTTGATAGCGAACCGCCCGAGCCGGCTGGCACGGGCGGTTCCTGTCTAGTGGCGGTTGCCCGCTGCAAGGCGATCCACGGCTTCACGAAGACTGAGCGAGCGGTGCGAAAGGCCCGGCTACCGCAGCACGAGTGCCTTCACTGCGGCAGCGTGTTCCCCGGATCTGGCGCGGACGAAGTAGACGCCGCTAGCCGCGCCCTCCGCCGGCCAGACGATGTCACGAACACCTGAGACGCGCTCGCCGTCCAGGAGCGTGGCCACTAGCCTCCCGGCAACGTCGTGGACTGTGACGGTGACTTCACCCGGCTCCGTGAGCTCGAGCGCGAGCCTGACCGGTCCGGCGGCCGGGTTGTGACGCGGCCGCGAGAGTGAGAGCACGGCTTCGCCGACCGGATCGAGAGCGTCGATCCCGGTCGGATCCGGGAGCAGGCAGGCGCCCCATCCGCGAAACGCCGGCGCCGTCCACTGACGTACCACAGTACCGTCGTGGTCGAACCGGTAGATGAGCCCCAGAGTGTCCTCGCGCGACTCCGCGCTCCAGAAGCACTCACCGTCGAAGAAGAGCCCGCGGCACGCGTAGGAGGGGACCATGATGTCGCTCTCCGGGACGCGAGCGAGCGACGGCCAGCCGGCTACGTCCCAGCACTTCGCCACGCGCGAGTCGTCGAGCGTCCACAGGTACTGCCCGTCCCAGGCCGCCCCGAACACGCTCTCGTCGAAACTCGACGTCCCGTCCTTGTCACCGTCGATCGTGTAGCGGTTCAGGTCCCACTCGTCGAGATAGAAGTACTGGCCGTCGAAGGCCAGACCATAGAAGTAGTAGAGAGACCAGTCATCGATGACGAGCTCGAGGTCGCCGGTGTCGACGTCGACACGATAGACGCGGGGGGCGAAGGCGTCGGCGACGTAGAGCTCTCCGTCCACGACCTCCATGTCACACCAGCGGTAGAACTCGTACTCGTGGTAGTTCTCGACCGAACCGTTCATCGAGAGGACGTAGATCCGGGAGAGGAACTCCTGGTTGGCCGTGAAGACGATGCGCTCCTGGGCTCCCGCGATGGAGGTTGCGAGGAGCGTCAGGAAGACCGTAAGCGTGAGCGATGTCCGCATGATGCCACCTCCTCGTCTCCAGTGTATCACGGAAGACGGCCCGTTGCGCAGGGTTACCGCCAGGCATCCGCAACCTCTTCGCACGGCGAGCCAAGACAATAGGGCAAGCGAACCGCCTGAAAAGGGGAGGCCCGGACTCTCTGCCGCTGATAGTGGCGTGCTCAACAAGGCTGTCCGTAGTCGTCGCGCCTAGTGTATCGCGAAGCATGCTTCCCTTCCGCGAGTCAGCGCCTATGGAATCACTGGGCACTACTGGATGAGAACCATCTTTCTCGCTTGTGTCCTTCCATCGGCTTCGAGTCGGCAGAAGTACACGCCGCTTGCGAGATGGTCGGCGTGAAGCATAACCTCGTGCATGCCCGCCGTGAGCCTCTCATCCACCAGAGTTGCCACTTGACGTCCCGCAACGTCGTAGACAACCAGGCGTGCGTGGGCCGCATGTGGGATCGAGAAGCGGATACTCGTCGATGGGTTGAAGGGATTAGGGTAGTTCGCTTCCAGCCGGAATGCGGACTGGACGCCGTTCCCGTCGATCCCGCTGGAGCCCTCGCACTCATCTGGGATTCCATTCTCGTTTGTGTCAGGGCTTATCCCGCTCTCAATGTCGCAGTCGTCGGGGATGCCGTTGGAGTTGCAGTCGGTCGTCCACCAGCCGGCGCCGAGTGCCGACTCAATCGCGGTGGCAATCTGCTGTGCCGTGTAGGAGGAGTAGAGCACAGTTCCACCGGTCGACTCGGCAAGAGCCTCCGCGAGGGGGATGATGTGGGTCACTCCACGGCACACCATCGGGGCGACGACGCAGCCGTTGCCACAAGCTACCTGTATCGCGTGTTCGATGGCCTGCTCGTCAGCGATGTCCAGGAAGTCTCCTCGATAAGGCCCTTCGTCCGACATCGGGATGATCAGGCGGAGACTTGAGCTCATCGGGGACCAATCGTACATGCCGGCTACAACAGCAGTGGCAAGTCCCCAGTCCTCCACGGAGGTAAGGTTCTCAAGCCCAGCTGGAGGGTCGGCCGGCACCTCGGTCCCAAGGGAGTCAGCCACGTTGCCGTTCAGACACTGGAACCGCGTGCCACCCGGGTCTTCGGCGACGCCGTCTCCGTCGCTGATCGGTGCAGCCGAGTCACTGCGGATGGCCGGCCAGCCATAGATTCCCAGATAGACGGCGTTCACCTCGCCGCGGTTCGCAAGGCTCTCAGTCGCCGCTGTTATTCTGTCGCAGATCGTCGAGGCTACTCCGCTCATTGAACCGGACGTGTCCATGACATAGACGATCTCCAGCTGCTGCTCCCCCAGGCACTCGTCTGGTACGCCATCGGAGTTGCAGTCCAAGGAGAGCCCTGATGCTATGTCGCATTCGTCCGGGATTCCGTTTGAGTTGCAGTCGCCGCCGGACGTCACGTCACATGAGTCTGGGATGCCGTTCTCGTTGCAGTCGAGAGAGAGCCCTGATGCTATGTCGCATTCGTCCGGGATTCCGTTTGAGTTGCAGTCGCCGCTTGTGCCGAACAGGAGATCACACAGATCTCTCTCTCCGTTCCCGTTGCAGTCCTCGCCTGGGAGACCGGTCGCATCACAGATCAGAGGATACGGCTCGCCGGTGCGTTCCGCATTTCCCGCGTACATGGGCCAGGAGAGGGAGAACGGGCGTGCGGAGCCCTGCCCGAGGCCGAACACCGCGACCTCATCCTCGGTCTCGAACGGGGCGATCATCTCGATCTCGCCGTCGCCTTCCAGGTCGGCCAGTACCGGTGAGGCCGTGTCCTCTGGCCAGTTCCTATCCGCGGACTCCTGGAGCCTGGCGGCGATGACCGGCCAACCCGGCAGGACCGTGCCATCGCCGTTGAGAGCGAAGAAGCACGTATGCTGAACGGGGGGCCATCCTGAGACGTCCTGCTCGATGCAGGCCACGACGACCTCCTGTACCCCATCCGCGTCGATGTCGGCGATGGCTGGAGAAGAAAAGCGATCGTAGATGTAGTCATCGTCCTGTATCAGCGTCGGAGGCCAGCCCGGGACTGCAGTGCCGTCATGATTCCAGGCCGCCAATCCGTTCTCGGTGGCTACCACGATCTCCGGGCGGGCATCTCCGTCCACATCGCCGACGGCTGGCAGCGCCGTAGCAAGCGCGGATTGCCGGCTGACCGGGAACCCCGGGAGAGGCTGGCCCTGGAAGTCATAGGCGTAGACATACATCGGGGAGGTGCCGCACGCGTGGCCTAGCGCTATCACATCCAAC
>WJLY01000149.1 GCA_014728245.1 Candidatus Effluviviaceae Genus IV sp. | reverse complement strand
GCGGGCGGCCGTTCGCCGGCGTCGACTGCGCCGGCCAGCGCCACGCGTCAGACCGCCCTCAGGACGTGGTACAGGTTCCCCATCTCGCCCGTCGCCCGCGTGCCGGGCGGCAGGCGCTCGAAAGACTCCGAGTAGAGCGCCGCGTATTCCAGGGCCTGCGATCGCGACACGAGCTCCTTCAGGTCATAGTGCCTCCACAGCCTCAGCGTCTCCCGGAAGGTGTGCGACGACTTCTTCCCGTGGTCATCTATCTCCATCGTGCACACCTGTTGAGACAGTCTGGCGTCCCGGTCCTCGCTCTCTATCCTCCAGGTCGTAGTCACGCTGAGGCCGTCTCGCTCCATCGTCCACGTGTTCTGGCCCAGGTCAGGCTCCCCCTCCCACTCGCAGGCGATGTGAACGATGTATACGCCGCCCTTCACGAGCGAGGCGCCCGTGTTGCGCAGATGCGCGACGATCTCCTCGTCGGACAGGAGGTAGCCGATGCTGTTTATCGAATTCAGGGCGGCGTCGAACTCGCGGTCGAAAAGCGCCGTCACCATGTCGCCCCCGACCGCCCTCGCCGCGACAGGGTCTCCCAGGTCCGCGACGCGCCTTCTCGCATACTCCAGCATCTCGGGGCTCCTGTCGTAGCCTGTGACCGAGTAGCCGTGTCGCGGCAGCTCGAGGAGGAACCTGCCCGTCCCGCAGCAGGGCTCGAGTATCCGCCTGACCGGAAAAGGCACGTGCTCGGCGAAGACCCGCCCGAAGAACTCGATCTCGGGGCCCAAGTCCCACGTGAACGCGATGTCGTAGTGCTCAGGATGTCGATACAGATCGCTCATTGCGCCCCCCCGAAGCTGGATCGCCGCCGTGCACTCGGGCCGGCCGGGGCGGCGTCCGGAAGCGATGGACGCCGGGGCTGACCTGCGTCTCCCCCGAAGGCCCCCGAGAGTCGGGCCTGCGTCTCCCCGAAGACTTCCGAGGGTCGGGCCTACGTATCGCCGAAGACCTCCGACGCGATCTCATCCACGATCCCGCCGACCCGCTCCGCCATCTGCGGGGTCAACTCCTCACCGAAGGTGAGCGTGTCGATCACCTCTATCGCGTATATGCGCACGTCGTCGGGCACGTCCATTCCCTGCGCCCGGCCGAGCGCCATGACGGTGGCGAGGTTCATGCCGTGCGGCGAGTTGGAGTGGATCGAGCGGCCCAGATCGGAGAGATCGAGTCTGTGTATCGTGCCCGGCTCGACCCCGGTCAGAATGGAATCTACGACCACGAGCCGTTCGTACCCGAGCGACTCCTCGAGGAGCGTGAAGCCGGCCTCCTCGTTGTAGCCGAAGTCGGCGTCGTCCCGCCCGCCGAAGCGCTCCTCCAGACGACGGGCCACGACGAGGCCTACGGCGTCGTCGCTCAGTATGGAGTTACCGACGCCCAGCACAAGCGTCCTCATGCGCCTCTCCGAACCTCCGCTCCGTCGGGAGCTTCCGGGCCGCCAGGCCGCCCGAGCGGCCGCGCACATCCGAACCGGAGCGCCCGAGCGGAAGGCGGGCCGGCGGCGGCGAGAAAACGCCCCGGCGCGGATGCGCTCCCGCGCCGGGGCCCTGCCTTTCCGCGAGCCTCTGACCGTACATCAACCGGACATGTGCTGCGAGAGCGTCTGAAGTGTCCTGCCCTCCTGGTCCCTGATCTTGACGACCAGCGGCATTTGCCCCGGCATCGAGTGCGTCGCGCACGCGAGACACGGATCGTAGGCCCTGAAGGCCATCTCGACCATGTTCAGGAGCCCGTCGGACACCTTCCCGTCCTTTATGAGCCCGCGCGCCGCCCTCTCGACCGACATGCAGATCGCCGCGGCGTTGTTCGTCGTGGCGACGATCAGGTTCGCCTTCTTGATGACGCCCCGCTCGTCCGTCTTGTAGTGATGGTAGAGCGTGCCGCGAGGCGCCTCGACCACGCCGACCCCCTCGGTCGGCGTCTCCGTCGGGATCGTGCGGATGTTGTCGCTCATGATCTCGTCGTCGTTTATGAGCTCGACCATCCGCTCGGCCGCGTAGAGCATCTCGACCAGGCGAGCCCAGTGGTAGGCCAGCGTGTTGTGCGCCGGCTTTCCGCCCAGCGTCTCGTAGAGCTGGTCGTGTGCGGCCTGCGCCTCGGGCGTCGCCATGCCGTCCGACGCGTTCAGCCGCGCCAGAGGAGCGACGCGATAGATCCCGCTCTCGGGCCCGTCTACGAACCCCTTCCATCCCAGCTTCTTGAGGTACGGGAACTTTATGTACGACCACTTCTCGACGTGCTCTGAGATGTGGTCCAGATACTCCCGCGGCTTGAACTTGGCGAACTCCTCGCCCGTGGGGGTCACGACCCTGATGTCGCCGTCGTAGAAGTTCACCTTGTTGTTCTCGTCCACGAGGCCCATGTAATGGGTGTTGTGCTTGTAGACGTCGCCTACGATCACGTCGACGTAGGCTTCGTTCTTGAGCACCACGTCGGCGAAGAGACCGAGGCTGAACTTCGCGAACTCGACCGCGTCCTCGGCGGTCTTGCGGAACTCCTCCCGGTTCTCCTCGGTGAGCCCTCTGGACACGCCGCCGGGCAGCCCGCAGACCGGGTGGATCACCCGCCCGCCGAGCGTCGTTATCACGTTCCTTGCGCGCTTGCGCATGTCGATGACCTTGCCGCCGATCTCCAGGCCGACCTTGGCGATGACGCCGAGGATGTTCCGTTCGGCGGCCGGCGCCTCGGGCCCTACGACGAAGTCGGGGCCGCCCAGGAAATAGAAATGCAGGGCGTGGTCCTCGAACATGAAGGCCGAGTTTATGAACTCCCGGATGAGCTTCGCGGGCCTGGGCGGGTCGACGTTGTAGAGGTCGTCGAGCGCCTTCGTCGAGGCCATGTGGTGCGTGGTGGGGCAGACGCCGCAGATCTTCGGAGTTATCCTGGGCATCTCTTCCGCCATCCGCCCCTCCGAGAACTTCTCGAACCCACGGAGCTCCGGGACCTGCAGGTACGCGTTGGCGACGTTTCCGTCGTCGTCGAGGAAGATCTCTATCTTGCCGTGTCCTTCCAGTCTCGTGATCGGGTCTACCGTGATCCTCTTGCCCATTTCTCCTCCGCAATACCGGGGGACCTTCTCAGGATCGCTTCTGCTTTCTGGTCAGGAGTGACGTGGCCAGGCTGTACATGTACGCCAGTCCGGCGGGATCCGGAATCGAATCCGCCACCTTCTCCATGTCCTCCGGGTCCTCGATGTCTATGAGCGACGCCAGGGCCGACAGCATCTTAGCGCCCTGGTCCTTGACCTCCCTGGTGGGACCGAAGCACCCGCGGCACGGCATGTTCGCGTTTATGCATCGCTCCCCGCACCCCGACCGCGTCGCCGGACCCATGCAGATGACGCCCTCGGCGAGGAAGCACTTCTCCGGGTCCATGAACGTCTCGTGCGGACGCTTGAGCTCTGCGATCTCTATCTTGTCGGGCTTGGTGTCGTTCCTGTCGCACGTGTCGCAGAGCGACTTGTCGGGCGCCAGCACGGTGCCCTTCGGCGGCAGGTCGCCCGCCAGGATCGCGTTCACGGCGTCCATGATAAGGTCGGGCGGGGGCGCGCACCCGGGGAGGTAGTAGTCGACGTCTATGACCTGGTCGAGAGCGTGCACCGTGTCCCAGACCTCGGGTAGCTCAAGCTCTCCCTCAGGCATCTCAGTCGCCGTCTGCGGCGTCACGCCGTCCGGGTTGTCGTTGGACGGAGCTGACAGATAGGCGGCGTCGAACACCTGCTCTCTGTCGTAGAAGTTCGCCAGCCCCGGCACGCCTCCCAGATGCGCGCAGGCGCCGAAAGCCACCACCAGCTGGGCCTTCCTGCGCAGGAGCTGCGCCCAATCCTCCTGCTCCGACGTACGGATCCCGCCGTTCAGAAACGCCACGGCTATCTCGCCGTCCTTCAGCGCCTCCACGTCCTTGCGCTTGAAGTCGAGCGCGACCGGCCACAGCACGAAGTCGACCGCGTCGGCCACCTTGAGGATGTCCTCGGCGAGATCGACGACCGCTTCCTCACAGCCGCCGCACGACGCGTTCCAATAGAAGGCTACCTTTGGTTTCGCCACTTCTTCCCCTCCACTGGTGTCTGGCCCGGCAGTATATCTGAGAGCCGCGTCGCCCGCCGCGCCGGCCGCATGCTCAAGCTCGTGCCGGGGCGCCGCGGACGCGCGCGTCTCCTGTGTCAACATGGTATCAGAGCCGGTCCCTCCGAGGCGAGCCTGGGAACCGACACATCGATACAGAATATCACTCCAGGGGCGTCGCGTGCAAGCGAAAGAGGGGTAGCCTTGGGCCCTTTCGCCGGGAATCCTGTTGAAGCGGGCCGCCGCGCTCTGATACGATACCTCCACTGAGGCTGGTTCGCGACCGCTCTTCCGGGAGGTCCCGATGAACGCCGCAAAGGGAGAGAACAGCACCGACAAGCGGACAGTTCTGGTCGTAGACGACGAGGAAGCGATACGCGACTCCTGCCGCCAGGTGCTCACGAAGGCGGGCTTCGATTGCCACTCAGCGGTGGACGGTATCGAGGGCCTTCACGTAGCTCACCAGGTCGAGCCCGACGTCATACTGCTGGACCTCATGATGCCCGGCATAGACGGCCTCTCCGTCCTCACCAAGGTCCTCGAGACGCACCCCAACACCGTCTGCATCGTCATAACCGGCTACGCGACGATCGAGTCGGCGGTCGACGCCATGAAGAAGGGCGCCTTCGACTTCCTGCCCAAGCCGTTCACACCGGAGGAGCTGCGCCTCATCGTCACCAGAGGCCTCGAGCAACGCCGTCTTCTCCAGGAAACGGCCGAGCTTCGGGCCGAAAAGGAGCGGATGAAGCAGTACTTCATCACGATCGTGGCTCACGAGCTGCGGTCTCCCCTGCTCCTCGTCAAGCAGTATCTCGATCTCATCGTCGGCGGCAAGATGGGCACGATAGACGACACGGCAAAGGAGATGCTCGAGGGCGCGCACGGGACGCTCACGGGGCTCCTGGACATCATCGCGGACTGGCTGGAGCTCTCGCGGATAACCGCGGGCGACATCGCCGGCGGCATGCAGGAGACCGATCTCTGGCCCGTGCTCGAGTCGGTGGTCGAAGACATGAAGCCGTTTGCGGAAGAGAAGAGTGTGTCGCTTCGGCTCGATCCGCCCCCAGAGACCTGCAAGGTCACCGCCGATCCGAAGTCGATGGCCGTGGTCTTCAAGAACCTGGTGTCGAACGCGGTCAAGTACAACCTCCCGGACGGTTCTGTGACCATCGAGGGCCTATGCGCGGACGGCAATCTCAGGGTCCAGGTCAGGGACACCGGGATCGGCATTCCGGAGAAGGAACTGCCGTTCGTCTTCGAGGACTTCTTCAGGGTGACGAGCTCGAAGACGGCCGACATCCCCGGCACGGGGCTGGGGCTCTCGATCGTCAAGAAGATCGTCGAGGGGCATCACGGCACGGTCGGGGTTGAGTCCTCGGAGAACGAGGGCGCCGCCTTCGAGGTACAGCTTCCCCTCGTGCACTGCGACGAGGAGGAGGCCGAAGAGGACTACGACTGACGCCACTCCCCCGACGAATGGAGGAAGAGGCCGTACGGCGGCAGCCCCCGCGGCCGGTGAGGAAGCCGCGTCACCGACGACGGGCTCCGCGAGAGAGGGGAATCGAGAGGAGAGGTGAGACATGCCGGAAGGCGGCAAGTTCAAGCACGTGCAGGTCTTCTGCCCCGAGTGCCAGAAGATGATCTCGCCGGGCGAGTACACGATGTGTCCGTACTTCGAGGGAGGCGAGATCGACCTCTCGGACGCGGAGGAGGTCTTCAAGCAGCTGTTCACCTGCCACGTCAAGTGCGGAACGAAGATCGAGTACCACTACTACAAGGACGGGGAACGGGTGTCCTCGACGGTCGACCCCGTCGAGAACCAGGAACTGCTGATGGAGATACTGAAGAGAGTCGCCAATCACTAGCAGGAGGAAGCGGTGGCTGGGAAGCGTGTCCTGATCGTGGACGATGACAAGGAGTTCGTGAAGCTCTACTCCCTGTTTCTGAAGAACAAGGGGCTCGAAGTCGCGGCCGCCTACAGCGCGGCCGAGGCGCTCGAGACGCTCGAATCGGAGGCTCCGGACATCGTCGTTCTCGACGTCATGATGGAGCACTTCGATTCCGGTTTCAATGTGAGCAGGGAAATCAAGGAGAAGCGCCCCGATCTGCCCATCATCCTCATGACGGCCATAAGCGAGGAGACGGGCATGGACTTCCGCCCCAAGAGCGATGAGGAGAAGGATCTCATGCACGCTGACGCGTTTCTCGACAAGTCGGCGAGCCCCGACAGTCTCCTCGCGAAGATCGAGGAACTCACGGGCTGAGCGACATGAAGCCGGAGCGGGAGGTCGAAGAGTGCCGGACAAGAAGAGGATCCTGATCATCGACGACAACCCCGAGTTCCTGAAGCTCAACAGCGCCACGCTCGAGGCGGCCGGATACGACGTCGAGGTTGCCTACAACGCGGACGAGGGGTTCACCAAGGTCGAGTACGGGCAACCGGACGCCATCGTGCTCGATCTCATGATGGAGAGACACGACAGCGGGTTCAAACTCGCGCAGAAGCTCAAGACCCATCCCGTGTTCAAGTCGATTCCGATACTGATGCTGACGGCCGTCGGCGAGGCCACCGGCTTCCGCTTTTCGATGGAGAAGGACGGCCACTGGATGAAGACCGACGATTTCGCCGACAAGCCACTCCCGCCAGACCAGCTTGTCGAGCGGGTGGGCGAGCTGATCGCGAGAAGCGAGAAGGAGCGGGACTGACGTGGTGCCCACATCGACGAGCACGGCAACGAAGAACCTGATCGTGGAGGTCCGCAATCTAGCCTCAGACGTCAGGCTGTGGAAGGTCAACTGCCCCGAGATCGCCCGCGCGGTCGAGCCCGGCCAGTTCGTCGTCTTCCGGGCCAACGACTACGCCGAGAGGATCCCCCTGACCGTGGTGGACGCCGATCCGGAGGCGGGCACGATCACTGTCATCTTCCAGGCGGTCGGCGCCTCCACGCGCAAGCTCGCGATGCTCGGGGTGGGCGACACGCTGATGGACGTCGTGGGGCCGCTGGGACATAAGAGCGAGATCGAGAAGGTCGGAACGGTCGTGTGCATAGGCGGCGGGATCGGCGTGGCGCCCGTCTACCCGATCGCCCGCGCGCTCAAGGACGCGGGGAACCGCCTCATCTCCATAATCGGCGCCAGGACGAGAGACCTCCTGATCCTCGAGGACGAGATGAGGGCGATATCGGACGAGACCATCGTCACGACAGACGACGGGAGCTATGGCGTTAAGGGCTTCGTCACCGACGCGCTCAACACGCTCTACGAGCGTGGCGAGGAGATCGCCCACGTAGTCGCGATCGGGCCTGTCGTCATGATGCGCGCCGTCGCCAACGCGACCCGGGACAAGGGCACGCCTACGATCGCCTCCCTGAACTCGATCATGATCGACGCGACGGGCATGTGCGGGTGCTGCCGGGTCGACGTGGGGGGCGAGACCAAGTTCGCCTGCGTCGATGGGCCCGAGTTCGACGCGCACGAGGTCGACTTCGACGAGCTCATGCGGCGGCAGGCGATGTACGAGCGCGAGGAGTACCGGGCTCTCTGGCACCACGAGTGTCTCCTAGCCGCGGAGTCGGAGGAGGTCGAGAAGGCGCAGCATCGCGTGCCCATGCCGAAGCAGGACCACCGCGCGCGGACGAACAACTTCACCGAGGTCGCGCTCGGGTACTCGCGCGACATGGCGCAACAGGAAGCTCTCCGCTGCCTGCAGTGCAAGAAGGCGCCCTGCGTGACAGGGTGCCCGGTTGAGATCGACATCCCCGCCTTCGTCAGGCTGGTCCAGCAGGGCGACTTCCTGGGAGCGGTCAGGAAGATCAAGGAAAAGAACAGCCTGCCGGGCATCTGCGGACGTGTGTGTCCGCAGGAGGAGCAGTGCGAGATCAAGTGCGTCCTTTCCAAGAAGGGCGAGCCCGTCGCCATCGGCCGGCTCGAGCGCTTCGCCGCCGACTACGAGCTGGAGCAGGGAGAGGTCAGAGCCCCCTCGCTGCCCGCCCCCACCGGCCACAAGGTGGCGGTGGTCGGCGCGGGCCCCGCCGGCCTGACGGTCGCCGGTGAGCTGGCGAAGCTGGGCCACAGGGTCACTGTCTACGAAGCGCTCCACAAGCCCGGCGGCGTGCTGGTCTACGGCATCCCCGAATTCAGGCTCCCGAAGTCGATCGTGCAGGTCGAGTGCGACTACGTGATGAAGCTCGGCGTCGAGTTCAGGACCAGCCACGTGGTGGGCAAGCTCGGTAGCCTCGAGACCCTGATGGAGGACGGCCATGAGGCGGTCTTCGTCGCGACGGGGGCAGGTCTCCCCTACTTCCTGGGGATACCCGGCGAGAACCTCAACGGCGTCTACTCGGCCAACGAGTTCCTCACGCGCACCAATCTAATGAAGGCCTACCTCTTCCCCGAGTACGACACCCCGATCAGGGTCGGGAAGAACGTCGCCGTCATAGGGGGCGGCAACGTCGCCATGGACTCGGCGCGCTGCGCGAAGAGGCTGGGCGCGGAGAACGTCTACATCGTCTACCGCCGCTCCCGCAAGGAGATGCCGGCCAGGGACGAGGAGATAGAAAATGCCGTCGAGGAGGGGATCGAACTTCTTAACCTCAGGAATCCGACGCGAGTGATCGGCGACGAGCACGGTTGGGTCCAGAAGCTCGAGCTCATCAAGATGGAGCTGGGCGAGCCCGACGATTCAGGTCGCAGGAGGCCTCTGCCCATCGAGGGCTCCGAGTACACGATAGACGTCGACGTCGTGATCCCCGCGATCGGGCAGGGCCCGAACCCACTCCTCACCGGCTCCACTCCCGGGCTCGAGCTGAACAAGTGGGGCAACATCGTCGCGGACGAGGAGACCGGCAAGACGAGCATGCCGGGCGTCTTCGCGGGCGGCGACATCGTAACGGGCGCGGCCACCGTGATCCTCGCCATGGGCGCCGGCAAGAAGGCCGCCCGGGCGATCGACGAGTACCTCGAGACCGGCGAGTGGTAGGAGATTCCTTCCCTGGAGCGTTCCGCCTTGAACTTCTCCCTCAAGACCAGAGTCGCGTTCGCGATCGTGGTCGTCGTCCTCGCAATGGGCGTCGTCTCTACGGTGGTCGGCACCTGGCTCTTCGCCGACAGCCTCGTGACGCAGGTCCAGCGAAGCGTCGAACAGGATCTCAATACGGCCTACCTCGTCTACGAGTACCGCCTGGACGAAATCGAGGACGAGGTCGAGCGTACGGCAAGCGACCCCGAGGTCGTGGCCGCGCTGGCCGGCGGGAGCCGGAGGGACCTGCACGCGGCCCTCGGTTCCGCGATGGAGACCACGCCGCTGGATCTTCTCACGGTGACGGATGCGCAGGGCTTCGTCGTGGCGAGGGGCGGCGCCGACGAGGTCGGCCGACAGGACGGCAGGCCCGACCAGCTTGTGGGACGCGTTCTCAAGCGGAGGAGTCCGGTCTCCGGCACGATCATCATGTCGGCGGAGGATCTGGGGCTCGAGGCGCCTGAACTCGAGGAGCGCGCAAGAATGGGCGTGCTCGAGACGCCCCGGGCGCGGCCGAGCGACATCCAGGTCCTGGATGAGGGCATGGTGATGGCCGCGTGCGCCCCGGTGCTCGTGGACGGCAGGCTGGTCGGGGCCGTCTACGGCGGCAGCCTGCTGAACGGCAGAGAGGACATCGTCGATCGGGTGAAGGAGACCGCCTACGCCGGAGAGACCTGGAAGGGCAAGGACATAGGGACAGCGACGATCTTCCAGGACGACGTCAGGATAGCCACGAATGTCAAGGCTGACGGTCGTCGCGCCGTAGGAACGCGCGTCTCGGAGGAGGTATACGACCGCGTAGTAGGCCAGGGCAAGAGGTGGATCGCGAGGGCGTTCGTCGTGGACGACTGGTACATCACGGCCTACGGGCCCATCAGGGATCTGTCGGACAAGACGATCGGCATTCTTTACGTAGGGCTTCTCGCCGGCAAGTTCGACGCCTTGAGGACCCAGACCATCTGGACGTTCGCCGGCGTGAGCGTCGCGGGTATGGTCATAGCGCTAATCGCGGCTAGCATGCTCTCCTCCGGAATCCTTCGGCCGGTCCGCGAACTGGCTGAAGCCTCCCACAGGATCGCTGAAGGCGACATGCATACGCAGGTGGATGTCGATCCGGCGGCTGCGGGCGAGTTCAAGGAGCTGGCTCAGACGTTCAACACTATGGCCCAGTCGATAGCCGAGCGCGACCGGCAGCTGCAGGAGAACGCCAGGAAGATGACCGAGACGAAGAAGCTGGCGACGCTCGGCCAGCTGGCCGCCGGCATCGCGCACGAGATCAACAACCCCCTGGGCGGAATCCTGATGTACAGCCACATCCTGAAGGAGGAACTCAGGAGGCCGGAAAACCGGGAAACGGTCGAGAAGATCGCCAAGGAGTCAGACCGGTGCAAGAAGATCGTCAAGGGCCTCCTGGACTTCGCAAGACAGACCAAGCCCGAGAGAACCGAGTCCAATCTCAATCACGTAATCGACGAAGTGATAGCGCTTCTCGAGCATCAGGCGATCTTCCACAACATCGACATCGAGAAGGAGCACAGCCCCGGCCTGCCGCTCGTCGACGTCGACGTGGCGCAGATGCAGGAAGTCTTCATGAACATAATCCTGAACGCCGCGCAGGCGATGCAGGGCAAGGGCAAGCTCACCACGGTCACGAGGATCACGCGGGACAATAAGGCGGTCGAAGTCGAGATCCGCGACACCGGCTCCGGGATCCCCGCCGAGGACCTGGACAAGATATTCGAGCCCTTCTACACGACGAAGGAAGTCGGCCGCGGAACGGGCCTCGGGCTCGCGATAGCGTACGGCATCGTCGAGCGACACCACGGCTCGATCTGGGTGGAGAGCGAGCAGGACAAGGGCACATCGTTCTTCATCCGCCTGCCCATACCGGAGATCCCGCCCGAGATGTAGGGCGTCCGCCGGCGTCGATGGAGCGGCCGACGAAAACCCGGCCATCCCCGACGACTGACGTGTGTCGCCCTCCCAGCCCGACCTGCGGCGGCACCCTCCTGGCCCTCAGGTCCGACGCGCGTCATCCACGCCTTCGCAGCAGGGTCCTCAGAAGCTCACCGTACGTCCGGAAGTCCTCGCCGCGCACGAAGAGCGACTCGGACAGGCTGCTTCCGGAGAATCTCATGAAGAACCAGAGCATGAACGCGCTCTGGATGGAGTATGCGACCGTCGACGCCCAGGCCGCGCCTTCTATCCCGTAACGGGGAATCCACGCGAAGCAGAGGCCCAGGTTCGCGGCGAAGCCCGCGCCGCTGGCGATCGTGTGGTAGAGCCGCTTGTCGCGGCTCGAGAGGTCGCCCGCCAGGATCTTGGCGATCGACAGGACGATGATCCCGGGCAGGAGTATCTGGAACGCCTGCAGCGCCGGGAGGTACTCGGTGCCGTAGAACAGAAGCAGAAGCGGGCGCGAGAGAAGATAGAGTGCTATCCCCGAAAGAAACGTGAGGAAGAGCGAATTCCGGAGCACCCTCGGCGTCAGCCGGTTGGCTTCCTCCGGAGGCAGCGAGGACAGCTTGGGGAAGAGAACCACCTGGACCGACTGCGGTATGTGCGAGAGCTTCTCGGCCAGTATGACCGAGATCGAGTAGAGGCCCTGCGCCGCCAGCCCCACCATGGAGAGCACGAGGAACATGTCGAAGCGGTAGGTGAACTGGACGAGCACGTTGCCCGCGTGCCCCTGGATACCGTAGACGAGCGACCTTCTCAGGAGCCCGGGCGGAGGGCTTTCCAGGAGCGGGCGGCCGGCCGCCTCCCTCCTGGCGACCACAAGGGCGAGCACGACTATCGCCAGCTCGCTCAGGAGGTAGGCCACGATGGCGCCTCTGGGCCCACCGTCGAACACGAAGAGGTTCAGGCACATGAGTCCCAGTAGCAGGATCGCCTGAAGCGTGTTCCCCAGATTGAACCACTTGATTCGGTGAAGCCCCAGAAGGAGGGCCACGGCGAAATACTTGGCGAGCAGAACCGGGATGGCGGCCGCCGCCAACGTCAGGACGGCGACGAGCGCCGGCTCGCTCGCTCCCTCGTAGAACCGGAGGAAGACTAGGTACGCCGGCGTGATGATCGCGGAGAAGGCCGCCAGAAGCCTGAGCGTCTGGCCGTTGATCTGTCCGAGAGTTGCTCGCCTGCCCGACAGCAGATACGTGTGCGCCGCGTCGACCCCCAGTATGCCGATCGACGCGAACACCGTTGGAAAGACGATCGCGGAGGCGTAGATGCCCTGCCCCTCGGTCCCGAGCAGGCGCGCCACGAGGATCGAGGTCGGTATGTTGACGAGGACTATGCCGACCCTCGTCCCGAGCGTCATCAGGCTGTGCCTGAAGACCGTCTTTGCGTGGCTCTCGATTCCGCTGTCTCTCATCATCCCCTCTCGCGTCGGTCCGACCGACCCGGCCGCCGTGGTGGACGGCCTGTGCCGGTCCGCACGTGCCTCCCGCCGCGCCGCCGGCCGCTCAGTCTCCCCTCTCCCTCTCCCGGACCGCGCGCTCCACGACCTCTACCTCCATGGCCTGCCGCTCCTCGAGCGTCGGCAGCTCCTCGTCGGCGTCGCTTCTCGCCCGCCTCCCCAGGCGCTCCATTCTCTCCTCGTCGTTCAGAAGGTCAACGAGAACGCGGCCGAGCGACGGCAGGTCCTCGTTCTCTAGCAGTACCCCGTTCACGTCGTCTTGGACGACGTCCGCGGTCGTGCCGCTGTTCAGCACAACGACCGGCACGCCGGAGATCATGGCCTCGTTCAGCGGATTTCCCATGTTCGTCCGGTCGGAGAGCGCGACGAATACGCTCGCCAGACCATACGCCTCTGCCATGTCGGGAGCCGTCAGCGCGCCCGCGAATGTGACGCGGTCGGCCACTCCCAGCTCCCGGGCCTGCTCGCGCAGATTCTGCATCTCCTCTCCGTCGCCGGCGATCAGGAAGTGAACGTCGGGGCGCTCCCGGCAGACCTCGGGCGCGACCGCCACGAGCCTCTCAACGTGCTTCTGGGGATGGAGCCTCGAGGCCGCCATCACCACGGTCGCGTCCTTGGGGATCCCCAGCCGCTCCGCCAGCCTCGCCCCGTCGCGGTCGGCCATGTAGAGGACCTTGTCGACTCCGTTCCGCCAGTGCATGATGCTCTTTGGCGGCACGCCGTACTTCAAGGCCATGGCGTCCGAACCCGATCCGTCGTTCACCATCACGTAGTAGCTTGCCGGCGCCTGGTGGGCGAGTATGTCGCGGTACCGGAGGATGAAACGCAGGCGGCTGCCCGAGAGCTGGGGCAGCTCCGTCCCGAAGAGCCGCGTCACGTTAGGGACGCCCGCGAGCTTGGCGACGACGAAACCGGCGATCGCCCCCATCGCTCCCATACCGAAGACCGCGTCCACCTTCTCTCTCCTCGCCAGCGCGTATCCCGCGGGAACGAATCGGAGCAGCCAGTACAGGAACGCGAAGAGGATCCGGACGTGCTGCACGAGCTTGCTGCGCCCGCATTCCG
The DNA here is from genome assembly GCA_014728245.1 of Candidatus Effluviviaceae Genus IV sp. Classification (GTDB taxonomy): domain Bacteria; phylum Joyebacterota; class Joyebacteria; order Joyebacterales; family Joyebacteraceae; genus WJLY01. Next base: position 2,214 of record WJLY01000149.1, on the reverse strand, counting down.
GCATGAACTCGACGCGCGTCGCGATCCGGTGCAGCGTGGCGCCGTGGTAGTCCTCCTCGCGCGGGAGACCCGGATCGCCTGGCATGAGCGCGTGCAGCTCGTGCCCGTGCTTCGGGAAGCTCGTGATCGACAGGTGAAAAGACGGCGCGCCGCTCTTCTCCCCCATCGACCAGAACTCGCGCCAGGGATAGACGGCGAGCACCGTGAGCCGTCGATCCCCCCCGGTCAGGCGTTCCTCTCGAGGTTCCCTCTGCGACAAGTGCGGTTCCTCCCTATGGCGCCTCTGCGACAGTTCGGCTTCCCGCCGGGCCACGAAGCCTAGCACGCCTTTGACAGACCAGTCCACAGCGGCTAGCATCGCCGGAATGCGCCCGGGGAATCCGCGTCACTCCGCGTTGAGCCCGGTCGAGTCGGAGCAAGCAGGGTGCGCGCAGGCTCCGGGCCGTTCACGGAGAACGGCGGACCCGGCCCATCCGTCCATAGCGTGCAAGCTTCGGGCCGCACAGAAGGCGGGACAGGAACGTGTGGATCGCTCTTGCCATAGTCACGGCGCTGGGCTTCGCGGCGACCAACAGCTACGCCAAGACGCTCTCGCGCTCCGCTCACATCTTTACGGTGACGTGGGCGATGATGCTCTTCTCGCTCCCGTGGGCGCTCTTGATGCTGGGATTGAGGGGCATGCCCGCGATCGAGGACGGCTTCTATCTGGCGGCGTTGGGAAGCGTCACGCTCAACATGGTCGCCGTCACGCTTCAGGTGAAGGCTCTCAGTATCTCTCCCCTCTCGGTGACGGTGCCCTTCCTCTCTCTGACGCCGCTCTTCATGCTCCTCACGAGCGTGATCGTGCTCGGAGAGACCCCGGACACGAAGGGACTCCTGGGCATCATCCTCATCGTGATCGGCGGCTACACGATACACCTCGAGAAGATGCGCGGGGGGTTCCTGGCTCCGCTCAAGGCGATAGGCTCCGAAAAGGGAAGCGTGATGATGCTCCTGGTCGCCTTCCTCTGGAGCTGGACGGCGGCCTTCGACAAGGTCGCCGTCCTCCGAAGCTCGCCGGCCTTCTACACCGCGTTCTTCTCGGTGGCATTCGGCGTGCTCTACCTGCCGGTGCTTGTGGTGGGACTCCGGAAGAAGAGCCTCCCGGGACCGATCGTTCCGAGGCTCTTCCTGCTCGGGGCGTTCTCCGCGGCGATGATCCTGAGCCAGATGTCGGCCATCGAGCTCACGGTCGCAAGTTACGTGATCGCGATCAAGCGCGCCGGCGCGGTCGTCGCCGTCCTCCTGGGATACCTCTTCCACAGGGAGCGCCATCTCGCTCCAAGGATCGCGGGGGCGGTCCTCATGACGTTGGGCGTCGTCCTCATCTCGCTCTAGACGCGCACGGACCATTTCGCTCCCGGGGCATCCCGCGCTGCGCGGCCCCCGGACCTCAACAGGTACCCCACGCCGCACGGACTACCGAACGTCAAGAGAGACACCCCGCGCAAGCGCGCGGGGTGTCCCGATTGGAGCTTCACCTTCTCGCCGTCGTGCCGCTCTCGCTCGCGCGGCCCCCGGCGCCTATTTCAGCATCACCATCTTGCGCTCGACGCTCTCGTCGCCCACGTCCAGGCGGTAGAAGTAGACGCCCGAGGCCATTTCCCGGCCCTGGTCGTCGCGCCCGTACCAGACGGCCAGATGCTCGCCGCCCCGCTTCTCCTCCGCGACGAGCGTCTTCACCAGGCGCCCCCGGAGGTCGTAGACGGCCAGGCGGACCTGCCCGCCATCGTCCGGCACGCGGTACCTGATGGTGGTCGACGGGTTGAACGGGTTCGGGAAGTTGTAGCTCGCGAACGCCCGACCGTCACCCTCCTCCGGGACTCCGGTGCACTCGGTGTAGACGTCGCCGTGCGCCTCGTCGGTCCACGGGATGTAGTCGACGTCGCCGTAGAACCAGTCCGGGTAGTCGGTCTGGCAGATGTCGCCCCACCAGTTGTACTCGGCGTCGACCGTCGCGCCTCCCGTGTTGAAGACGTGCGCGAACCCGGGGTTAAGGAAGTCGTTGGCATCCGAAAGCGTGCGCCCGATCTCCGGCCCCGGGGCGCCGGTCGAGCTGACGCCCGCGATCGAATTCCCGTCAAAGAGATTGGATGCGAGGAAGGGAGCCGACGAATCGCCTACCGCGACGCCGTACTGATTGGCGGTGAAGGTACAGCCGGTCACCGTGGCCGC
>WJLY01000148.1 GCA_014728245.1 Candidatus Effluviviaceae Genus IV sp. | reverse complement strand
GGTACGGGCGGGTCATGGCGAAACGGCCACGCTCCGACGGACCGAACCCAGGAGGCGCAGGTGAAACACGTGAGTGCCAATGACAGGACGCCGGCTCCCGTGAACGCGGAGGGCGCCGTCGATGTGAGCAAGGCTCGCCTCATCACCGAGGAAGAGGGGTCTCCGACGGTAGCGATGCGGCTCTTCGAGGTCGGCCCGGGGGGTAATACACCCTACCACGCGCACGACTGGGAGCACGTGGTATACGTTCTCGAGGGAAAGGGGAGACTCACAAGCGAGAGCGGCGAGGCCGAGTTCTCCGCGGGCGACGCGCTTCTGACGAGCCCCGACGAGGAGCACAACTTCACGAACACCGGCGAGACGAGGCTCAGGTTCCTCTGCGTCGTGCCGCTCAGAGGTGACGCCTAGGGCGCGCGGAGGGGTCTCGTGAGGGGCGGAGCGACGCGGCCGCCGGTTTCGTGAAGAACCTCGCGGCGAGAGGAAGTTTCCCCTTGCGCCGGTCCGCGAGGTGCCGTATACTATGCGTTCGACACGAAGTCGCCTTTTAATCTAGCACAGAGAGGCTAGGAAGGGTGAGAAGAGGAAACACAAAAGAACGGACCTCACAACGGGCGCAGGCCCGGGAGGTCCGTTCTTGCTCTTCGCACTCGGCCTCGGGGAGGAGCAGGTGCACTGGACTCGGAAGCACCTTCTTGGCCTCGAAGGGGTCACCCGCGATGAGATCCTCACCGTGCTCGACACCGCCGCGATCTTCCGCGAGATCCTCGAACGACCGGTCAAGAAGGTACCCACGCTCAGGGGCGTGACGATCGCCAATCTCTTCTTCGAGGCGAGCACCCGGACGCGCATGTCGTTCGAGCTCGCCGAGAAGAGGCTTTCGGCCGACACGCTCAACTTCTCCGCGTCGACCTCCAGCGTCAAGAAGGGGGAGACGCTCAGGGACACAGCCAGGAACATCGAGGCCATGAAGGTCGACATGGTCGTCATGCGCCACGGTTCGCCCGGCGCTCCGCACTTTCTGGCGGACCATCTGGACGCGTCGATCATAAACGCCGGCGACGGGCCGCACGAGCACCCGACGCAGGCCCTCCTCGATATCTTCACCATGAGGGAGAAAGTCGGACCGCTCGCGGGCAAGCGGGTCACGATCGTGGGCGACATACTGCACTCCCGAGTGGCGCGCTCCGACGTATGGGGGCTCAGGGCGCTGGGGGCCGAGGTCACGCTCTGCGGGCCGAGGACGCTCATGCCGGCGCAGGCGGAAAGCCTGGGCGTGGCGGTCGAGACCGACCTCGTCGCGGCGATCCGGGACGCCGACGTGGTGAACATTCTCCGCATACAGAAGGAGCGCCAGAGCGGGAGCTTCCTCCCGACGCTCCGCGAGTACACAGAGCTCTTCGGCCTCGACGCCCGGAGGCTCGCGCACCTGCGCCCCGACGCCATCGTCATGCACCCCGGGCCGATAAACCGCGGCGTTGAGCTTTCGCCGGACGTGGCAGACGGCGAACGTTCCGTCATTCTGGACCAGGTCACGAACGGGGTCGCGGTGCGCATGGCCGTCATCTACCTCGTCTCGCGCGTGAGGGCGACCGAGCAGGCAGAGGACTCGCAGCTTCTGGAGGGGGTGAGCGTATGAAGAGAGTCCTCCTGAAGGGCGGGAGACTCATCGACCCTTCGACGGACACCGACGAGCGGCTCGACGTTCTGGTCGAGGACGGCAGGATCGCGGCCAGGGAACACTCCGTGACCGCTGAAGACGCCCGGGTGATAGACGTTTCGGGGCTGGTGGTGGCGCCGGGTCTCGTGGACATGCACGTCCATTTCCGGGACCCCGGGCGGGAGGACGAGGAGACGATACTGTCCGGCTCGACGGCCGCCGCCCACGGAGGCGTGACGTCCGTGGCCACCATGCCCAACACCGACCCTTCGATAGACACGAGGTCGTGGGTCGAATACATCGCCGGCCACGAGTCACCGATCAACGTGTTCCCCATAGCGGCCATAACGATGGGACGGAAGGGCGAGAGCCTTACGGAAATGGCGGAACTCGCTCGGGCGGGCGCCGTCGGCTTCTCCGACGACGGGAGCCCCGTCGTCGACGCCAACGTCATGAGGAGGGCGCTCGAGTACGCGTCGATGGTCGGCCGCCCCGTCATCGCCCACTGCGAGGACCCGGCTCTGGCACGGGACGGAGTGGCCAACGAGGGGCCGGCTTCCACAATGTCGGGATTGCGGCCGGTCCCGGCCGCGGCCGAGGTGACGATGGTGGCGCGCGACATCGTCCTTGCGAAGGCGACCGGAGCGCGGCTTCACATCGCGCACGTGTCGACGGCGGGTGCCGTCGATCTCGTGAGGCGCGCGAAAGAAGACGGGGTCGACGTCACCTGCGAGACGTGCCCGCACTACTTCAGTCTGACCGACAACGAGGTCAGGACCTACGACACGAACGTCCGCGTGAATCCTCCGCTCCGGAGCGAGAGCGACGTGCGGGCCATAAGGGAGGGGCTCGCGGACGGAACGATAGACGTGATAGCGAGCGACCACGCCCCGCACTCGCTGGAGGAGAAGCAGGTCGAGTTCGACGCGGCGCCTCCGGGGATGATAGGGGTGGAGACGCTCCTCCCCGTCGCGCTCAAGTACCTCGTCGAGCCCGGCCATCTCTCGCTCGGGAAGACGATCGAGCTCCTCGCGTGTGGTCCCGCGGGAATACTCGGAATAGAACGAGGCACGCTCACGGCCGGGGCGGCGGCGGACGTTGTGGTCCTGGACCCCGAGCGAAGCTGGACCCCGTCGCGGGAGTGGTTCAGATCGAAATCGAAGAACTCGCCCTTCATCGGACGCGAGCTCAGGGGCCGCGCCGTGCTGACCCTTGTCCGGGGGGAGGTGGCATTTGAGCACGAAGACCTCGCCGCCACGCCAGACGAAGGCGACTCTGGCGAGGAAGGTGACCGTAGCGCGAGACAGCTACCTCTTCACGCTTGACGTCCCGCGCGAGTACCCGGAGCCCCAGCCGGGCCAGTTCGTGCAGGTGACCACCCTCGCGGAGCTCGTGCTGAGACGGCCGTTCTCGGTCGCGGGGTTCCGAGACGGCAGACACCTTGAGCTGCTGGTCGAGGTCCGTGGAAAGGGAACGCGCGGGTTCGCGGAAGCGGAGTACGGATCGACTGTCGACATCCTGGGACCGCTCGGAAACGCCTTCACGCCTCCCGCCGAGGCGGAGTCCGCGGTTCTCGTGGCCGGCGGGATCGGTGTCGCGGGTCTTCGGTACCTCGCCGAGAAGCTGCTCGTGGAGGCGCACAGGACGCTGGCGCTCGTGGGCGACCGCACGCGGGACGCGCTTCTCGACCATCTCTTCCCTGAGCCCGCGGGAGGGGGTCGGTATCGCGTGATGACGGCCACCGACGACGGGACGGCGGGGTTCCACGGCGCGGTCACGTCTCTTCTCGAGGATCAGATCGGCCGCCTGGAAGGGAACGCGAGGATCTACGCCTGCGGGCCGCGCGCGATGGTCCGGGAGGTGGCGCGGATCGCGAGCGCGTCGGGGCTCCCTTGCGAGGTCCTGATGGAGGAGATAATGGCCTGCGGTGTAGGCGCGTGCCGGGGCTGCGTCATAGAGACCGAGGGCGGCTACAGAACGGCCTGCAAGGACGGCCCGGTCTTCGACGCCGCCGACTTGGTGCTCGCGGAGGCCGACGATGACGGTCCTTGAGACCCGCGCTGCGAGCGACGGTCGCGGGACGGAGGCGGACCTTGCCTGATCTATCGGTCGCGATCGGCTCGCTCCGCATGCGCACGCCGGTTATGCTCGCGTCGGGGACCGTGGGCTACGGAGCCGAGTACGAGGGGCTGATCGACTTCGGCGCGGTCGGCGCGATCGTCCTCAAGACAGTAACAGTACAGCCCAGAGAGGGAAACCGGCCGCCGAGGCTCTGCGAGACCGAAGCCGGCCTCCTGAACGCGATCGGCCTCGAGAACGTGGGGATCGAACGGTTCCTCGAGGAGGAGCTGCCGCGAGCCTCGCGGTTGCCGGCCCCGCTCGTGGCGAGCGTGGGAGGGGGCGACGTCGAGGAGTTCGCGGAGCTGGCGAGGGCGGCGGGCGAGCGAGAGGAGATCGCGGCCGTGGAGCTGAACATATCCTGCCCCAACGTCGAGCGGAGGCGGCTTCCGCTCTGGGCCGACCCGGACCGCGTCAAAGAGGTAGTGGTCGAAGCAAGGACCGAGACCTCGAAACCCCTTCTCGTCAAGCTCTCGCCGAAGGCGGGGGACGTGGTTTCGGTAGCGCAAGCTGCCGAGCGGGCGGGCGCCGACGCGCTCGTCGTGGGCAACACGCTACCCGGAATGCGCATCGACGTCGACGCGCGAGCGCCCCGCCTGGGCAACGCGACCGGCGGGCTCTCGGGGCCGGCGCTACTGCCCGTGAACCTGGCGCTCGTATGGGAGGTGTCGGCGGCCGTGACCGTACCTGTTGTCGGCTCGGGCGGCGTCCGCACGGCCGACCACGCCCTCGAGTACGTGATGGCGGGCGCAACGGCCGTCCAGGTGGGAACGGCCGTCTTCTCGGACCCGCGCGCGCCGTCGCTGATCGCCAGCGGGCTCGCGCGGACGCTCGAGAGGGACGGACTCGAAGACGTTAGTCCCTACGTGGGGCTGGCCAGGAAGAGAGGCGGGCGATGACGACGAACGGCCGCGACAGCCTGATACTCGCTCTCGACGTGGCGACCGAAGCCGAGGCGCTCGAGCTCGCCGCGGCCACGGGCGAGCACGTCGGCTGCATGAAGGTCGGTCTCAGGCTTTTCACCTCCGCAGGCCCCGGACTCGTCAGGCGACTCAGGACGGAGGGACACCGCGTCTTTCTCGATCTCAAGTTCCACGACATCCCCAACACGGTCGCCGACGCGTCGCGCGCTGCCACGGCTCTCGGCGTAGACTACTTCACGGTGCACACGCCCGGGGGGCCGGAGATGCTCAAGGCCTCGCTCGAGGCGGCGTGGGACGAGGCCGCGAGACTCGGAACGGCGCCCCCGGTGATCCTCGCCGTCACGGTGCTGACGAGCCTGCCGGCGCCGGAGAGCGAGGTCGTCCGCAGGGCCGCCGCGGCCTGGGAGGCGGGCATACGGGGAGTAGTGGCCTCGCCGCGGGAGGCGCGTGCGCTAAGGGAAACGCTCGGGCCGGAGGCCACCATCGTAACGCCCGGCGTCAGGCCGTCGTGGGCGGCGGCCGACGACCAGAGGCGCGTCGCGACCCCCGCGGACGCCATCTCGGCCGGCGCCACGCACATCGTGGTCGGAAGGCCCATAACGACGGCGGACGAGCCGAGGGAGGCCGCGCGCAGAGTGCGCGAGGAGATAGAGGAAGCTCACTCGCGAGGTTGAGATCTCAGGCGCATACCAGGGACCGCCCGGGCCACAACGAGAAGAGGACGAGCAGATGGAGGTTACGACGGCCGAGAGAACGCTCGAGATCCTGCGCGAGACGAAGGCGATAGCGGACGGGCACTTCATATTGAGGTCCGGCCGACACAGCGGTCGGTACTGCCAGTGCATGCGGGCGCTCGAACGTCCCGAGTACGCGGAAGAGCTGGGCAAGATGATCGCCGACATGTTCCGCGGCGAGCGGATCGACGTCGTCTTGACTCCGGCTCTGGGGGGGATACTCATCGGGCACGAGGTCGCGAGAGCGCTCGGCGTCCGGTCGGTCTTCGCCGAGCGGAAGGAAGACCGGATGGAGCTCAGAAGGGGCTTCGCCCTCGACCCCGGCGAGAGGGTTCTCATCGTCGAGGACGTGGTGACGACCGGAGGCGCCGTAAGGGAGGTGTCCGCCATCGCGCGGGAAGCGGGCGCCGAGCTGGTCGGGTTCGGCTTCATCGTGGACCGCTCGAACGGCGAGGTCGACCTGGGAGCGCCGGCCCGAGCTCTGTGCAGCGTCACGATAGAGAGCTACGAGCCCTCCGCGTGCCCGCTGTGCGCCTCGGGCGAGTCCGAACCGGTCAAGCCAGGAAGCAGCGGCTGAGAACGAGATGATCACAGGATGATACGAAGGGTCTCATCAAGGAGGAGGGTTCGATGGGCATGTACATCGGGCGCGGGCGGAAGGCGAGACGGGCGTTCGGCTTCGACGAGGTCGCCATCGTCCCCGGGAGAGTGACCATCAACCCGGACGAGACCGACACGACGTGGACGCTGCGCGACATCGAGTTCAAGGTTCCCATCCTCGCCGCGGCGATGGACGGCGTGGTCGACGTGAAGATGGCCGTGGAGATGTCGAAGCTCGGCGGGCTCGGCGTCCTGAACCTCGAGGGCGTCCAGACCCGCTACGAGAGCCCCGAGGAGGTCCTCGTCGACATCGCCGAGGCGGAGCCCGGCGTGGCGACCCAACTCGTGCAGAAGCTCTACGCGCCCGAGATCGACGAGGACCTGATAGGGAGGCGGGTGCGGGAGATCAAGGACGCGGGCGCGGTCTGCGCCGTCTCGGCGACCCCGACGCGCGCGGGAAGGTTCGGAAAGCTGGCCGAGGAGGCGGGCGCCGACATCTTCGTCGTGCAGTCGACGGTGGCCACGATCGACCACATCTCGTCGGCGTACGAGACGCTCGACATCCAGACTTTCATAGAGGGCATGACGATCCCCGTCATCGTCGGCAACTGCGTGACATACGACGTAACGCTCGACCTCATGGAGGCCGGAGCGGACGCGGTGCTCGTCGGCGTCGGTCCCGGAGCTGCCTGCACGACGCGGGGCGTGCTGGGCATAGGCGTTCCGCAGGTCACCGCCACTGTCGACGCCGCCGCCGCCCGCGACCTGTATTACAAGCGCACGGGCAAGTTCGTGCCCGTGATCACGGACGGCGGGATGGACACGGGCGGAGACGTCTGCAAGGCCTTCGCGTCGGGCGGCGACGCGGTGATGATAGGCTCGGCGCTGGCCAGGGCGACCGAGGCGCCCGGCCGAGGCTATCACTGGGGCATGGCGACGCCTCACGTGAACCTGCCCCGCGGCGCCAGGGTCAAGACCGGCACGTCGGGCACGCTCGAGGAGATCCTCCTCGGGCCGGCCAGGACGGACGACGGAACGCAGAACCTGCTCGGGGCCTTGAGGACCTGCATGGGCTCGGTCGGCGCCAAGAACATCTTCGAGCTCCAGCAGGCCGAGATCGTAATCGCCCCCTCGATCCGCTCGGAGGGCAAACTGATGCAGCGGACGCAGCACGTGGGGATGTGGAGATAGGGGGCGCCGCGAGTGAACGGGCGGCCGGCCTCCGCGGGTGCGGCGGGGCTGAGGGGGCTCGAGCACAAGAAGCGCGCGCCTGTTGTGGCGCGCCGGCGGCAGGAGACACGATGGAGACGAGGCCCGAGACGGCGATCGACGGAGGCGAGGTGAACGTCGCGGACGTGCGGCGCACACGCGTGACCATCCTTGACTTCGGTTCTCAGTACACGCATCTCATCGCACGGCGCGTGCGCGAGTGCGGCGTCTACTCCGAGGTCATGCGCTTCGACCACGACGTCGGAGAGGTCGCGGAGGACACGGGCGCGATCATCCTCTCGGGAGGACCATCGTCTACATACGGGGAGGATTCCCCGAGACCGGATTCCGCTCTCTTCGACCTGGGTATACCGGTACTGGGCATCTGTTACGGCATGCAGGCGATGGCGGCCGCGCTCGGGGGAGAGGTGGCGGAGGGCACGACGCGGGAGTACGGGCCCCAGGGGTTCACGCCGGAGGGCGCCAACCCGCTCTTCTATGAGGTCCCCGACGGCATCAAGGTCTGGATGAGCCACGGCGACGAGGTTGTCGAGCCTCCGCCCGGCTTCTCGGTGCTCGGGAGGAGCACCGACGGGATGATCGCTTCGATCGGCTCCGACGAGAGAAAGCTCTACGGGCTCCAGTTCCATCCGGAGGTGGTGCACACGGAGCATGGAGGGCAGGTCATAGAGAACTTCGTGCACCGCATAGCGGGCATCATCTCGGACTGGACTCCGGCCTCCTTCGTCGAGGAGACGGTCTCGGCGATACGCAGCGAGGTCGGCGAGGGCAGAGTCGTCTGCGCGCTGTCCGGCGGCGTCGACTCGTCGGTCATGTCGGTGCTCATACACAGAGCGATCGGCGACCGTCTCGTGCCGATATTCGTCGACAACGGGCTCTTGCGGAAGGACGAGGACCGGGATGTCATCGAGCGCCTGCGCGACGGACTGGGTCTTACGGTCGACATCGTGGACGCGCGCGACCGGTTCCTCGAGGCGCTCCGCGGCGTGGCCGACCCCGAAGAGAAAAGGAAGATCATCGGGAACGCGTTCATCGAGGTGTTCGAAGAGGAGGCCCGGAGGATCGGAGGCATCCGGTACCTGGCGCAGGGGACTCTCTATCCCGACGTGATCGAGAGCGTCTCGGTCAAGGGCCCGTCGGCGACGATCAAGAGCCACCACAACGTCGGCGGCCTGCCGGAGATCATGAACCTGAAGCTAATAGAACCCTTAAGAACCCTTTTCAAAGATGAAGTACGAAAGGTAGGCGGCGAGCTCGGCATCGACGCCGACATACTCGGCAGACATCCGTTCCCCGGGCCGGGCCTGGCTGTCCGCATCCTGGGCGAGGTCACGGCGGAACGGATATCGGTGTTGCAGGAGGCCGACGCGATCGCCATCGAGGAGATCCGCAGGGCGGGCCTCTACGACGACATCTGGCAGGCGTTCGTCGTTCTCCTGCCGGTCCATAGCGTCGGCGTGATGGGCGACGAGAGGACGTACGAGAACGTGGTGGCGGTCCGCGCGGTAGACTCCAGGGACGGCATGACCGCGCACTGGTTCCCGATGCCCCACGAGGTCCTCGAGAGGATGTCGACTCGCATCATAAACGGCGTCCGCGGTGTCAACCGGGTCTGCTACGACGTGAGCTCGAAGCCCCCGTCGACGATCGAGTGGGAGTAAGAGACGGGCGAGACCGTGCGGCCGCGGGGGAAACGGGGCGAAGGCGCGCGGTCGGAGCGGCGGACGGACGGGCACTCGGTCCGAGATCGCGAAAGGGCCGGCGGAGGAACGATGATCGAGCGTTACACGCTCCCGGAGATGGAGGCGATCTGGACCGAGGAGGCCAGGCTCGACCTGTGGCTGGCCGTGGAGGTCGAGGCCGTCAAGGCCTGGGCGAGACTGGGCAAAGTCCCTCGCGATGCGGCCGAGCGCATCGAGAAGAAAGCGTCGCTGTCGATCGAGCGCATGAAGGAGATCGAGAAGGACACGCACCACGACGTGATCGCGTTCCTCAGGGCTGTCGGGGAGACGGTGGGGGAAGACGCCAGGTACATCCACCTGGGGATGACGTCGTCGGACATCCTCGACACGGCGACGGCGGTCCAGATATCGCGCGCGGGAAAACTCATCCTGGTAAGGCTCGACGAGCTGTGCGATACGGTGCGGAGCCTCGCGCTCGAGCATCGCGAGACGCCGGTGATCGGACGCACTCACGGCGTGCACGCCGAGCCGATGTCACTGGGCGTGAAGTTCGCATACTGGTGGGACGAGCTGGCGCGGGCGGGCGACGCGATCGCTCTCTCTGTCGGGTCGGCCGCCGTGGGCAAGGTCTCCGGAGCGGTAGGGACCTACGCGAACGTTGACCCCGCGGTCGAGGAGATGGTGTGCGAGGCGCTCGGGATAAGGGCGGCCGACATCTCGAGCCAGGTCGTCTCACGCGACAGGCACGCCAGATACCTCGCGTCGCTGGCGCTTCTGGGAGGCGTGATCGCGCGGCAGGCGCTCGAGATCCGGCTCCTGGCCAGGACGGAGACGAGCGAGATCCTCGAGGGATTCGGCAGGAAGCAGAAGGGCAGCTCGGCGATGCCGCACAAGAAGAACCCGATCAAGTGCGAGCAGCTTTGCGGCATGGCGAGGCTGCTGCGCGGCAACGCGCACGCCGCGATGGAGAACGTCGAGCTGTGGCACGAGCGGGACATCTCCCACTCATCCGTGGAGAGGATCATCCTGCCCGACAGCTCCATCATCGCGCACTACATGGCGGTCAGGCACGCCTCGGTCGTCGGCAACCTCGACGTCCGGCCGGACCGCATGCGGAAGAACCTGGAGGCGTCCAGAGGGCTCGTCTTCTCCGGAACCGTGATGACGCGCCTGGTCGAGTCCGGCATGAGCCGCGGCGACGCTTACGACCGCGTGCAGGCGGCCGCCATGGAAGCCCGGAGGACCGGCGGCTCGTTCCGCGAAGCGGTCCTGGCCGACGAAGAGGTCGTCGAGAGGCTCGGGCGCGACGGCGCCGAGGACGCGTTCTCGCTCGACCGGCACCTCGCGAGCGTGGACATGGTGTTTGAGAGGCTCGGCATCGCCGAGGACGAACGCGAGAAGGGGAGGAGCGGTACGGCGGCGGCCATACGGGGTCGATAGCCGCGGTCGGGCCTGCTCTCGACGCAGGGAGCGCAACGCGACAGCTTCAGGGAGGGAAGCGCATGCGGAAGACGAAGCCGCTCTACGAGGGCAAGGCGAAGATCCTGTGGGAGACCGACGACCCGGCTCTCATGGTCCAGGAGTTCAAGAACGACGCCACGGCGTTCGACGGAACCAAGCACGAGGTCATCGAGGGGAAAGGCACGCTCAACAACACGATCTCCTCGCATCTCTTCCACACGTTGGACGAGAAGGGCGTGCGCACACACTTCAGGGAGAAGACGTCCGACACCGAGATGGTCGTCGAGCGTCTCGACATGCTCAGGGTCGAGGTGGTCGTGCGGAACATCGCCGCCGGGTCCATGGTCCGCCGGCTGGGCGTAGAGAAGGGCACCACGTTCGATCCGGCTATCGTGGAGTTCTATCTCAAGGACGACGACCTGCACGATCCGATCCTCTCGGAGGAGCACGTTCGGGCGCTGGGCCTGGCGACCCCGGAACAGGTGAGCCAGATGAAGGAACGCGCTCTCAGGGTGAACGAGATCCTGGGAGACTTCCTCCTCGAACGAGGCATAAGGCTCGTCGACTTCAAGCTCGAGTTCGGAACCATGAACGGAGAGCTAGTTCTGGGCGATGAGATCTCGCCCGACACCTGCCGCTTCCACGACGCCGAGAGCGGTGAGATCATGGACAAGGACCGCTTCAGGCAGGACCTCGGCGGTTTCCTCGAGGCGTACAACGAGGTCCTTTCGAGAGTGAGTTCGAAGTAGCCGCGGGAGGCGCGCCGGCGCGCCCCGCCGGGAACGGCAGGCCCGGCGCGCAGCCCCGCTCTCTCTGAACCCGGCGGAACGGGAGAACCGATGCACCGGACCGACTCAGACGCCTATCACGAGGAGTGCGGGGTCTTCGGCGTGTCGGGCAACCCGTACGCCGCCCGGCTCACGTACCTGGGGCTCTACGCCCTGCAGCACAGGGGGCAGGAGAGCGCAGGTATCGTCACGTGGGACGGCGAGACCGCCTTCCAGCACAGAGCCATGGGTCTTGCGAGCAGCGTCTTCGACGAGGACATTCTGGAGCGCCTGTCCGGCTCGACCGCCATCGGCCACGTCCGCTACTCGACGACCGGCCAGAGCAAGCTCATGAACGCCCAGCCGATCCTGGTAAGGTTCCGCGGCGGATGGC
>WJLY01000147.1 GCA_014728245.1 Candidatus Effluviviaceae Genus IV sp. | reverse complement strand
TGCCCGCAGTGATGAAGGAGTTCTGCGAGAAGCTCTCCGGGCTGGTGCTCGTGAGCGGTCCGACCGGATCCGGCAAGTCGACAACGATGGCGTCTATGATCTCGTACATCAACGAGCGGGAGAACGTCCACATCCTGTCGATCGAGGATCCTATCGAGTACCTGCACAGGCACAAGTTCTCGATCGTGAACCAGCGCGAGGTCGGGCGCGACACGCCCACCTTCGCCGACGCGGTGAGGCAGGTCCTCAGGCAGGATCCCGACGTCATCTGCATAGGTGAGATCCGCGATCTTGAAACAGTACGCACCGCCCTCACGCTTGCGGAGACGGGACACCTGGTCCTCACGACCGTCCACACGAGCGAGGCGCCTCAGGCCGTGAGCCGCATCCTGGACATATTCCCGCCCCACGAGCAGCAGGGCGTGCGGACCCAGATATCCCTTTCGCTCGACGCCGTTCTGGTCCAGCAGCTACTGCCTCACGCCTCCGGTACCGGGAGGGTGCTGGCGACCGAGTTGATGGTCGCGTCGTCGGGAGTGAGAAACCTCATCCGCGAGAACAACCTGCAGCAGCTCCGGTCGGCCATCGAGACCGGAGCAAGAGAAGGTATGCACACGATGAACTCGTCGCTCATGAGGCTGGTCCGCGAGGGCGCGATCACTCCGGAGACGGCTCTCTCGTATTCTAACGACGTCAAGGGAATCGTGAGAGAGCTGGGTAGGACGCCGGAGCGCCAGAGGCGCGTCGGGCGGGCTGCGCACTAGAGCGAGGCGAAGAGCAAGAGGGCCCAACGTATGACCGAGTTCGCATACAAGGCGAAGGCGCAGAACGGCAGGACCGTGGAGGGCGTCAGGGGCGCCGAGAGCGAGATGGGGCTGGTGTCGCTTCTCCGCAAGGAGGGCCTGACCGTCATCTCCGTCGCTCCGGCCGGGAGCAAGGGCAAGTCCGCCTCGGCGGGCCGGCGCAAGAAGGTCAAGATCAAGGACCTGTCCATTCTCTGCCGGCAGCTCTCGGCAATGCTCGACGCAGGCTTGCCGGTCCTCGAGTCGCTCGAGGCGATCGCGGACCAGATAGACAATCCCACGCTTTCCGACGTCCTGGTGCAGGTCACGGGCGATATCGAGGCGGGCTCTACGTTCTCTCAGGCTCTGGAGAAGCACGAGAGGATCTTCTCGCTTCTCTTCATAGCGATGGTGAGGGCCGGCGAGGAGGCGGGCGCCCTCCCGACGGTGCTGTCGCGACTGGGCGACTACCTGGAGGCGCGGGACGCGCTCGCGCGCAAGATCCGCTCGGCGTCGACATATCCGGCCTTCATCGCGGCGTTCTTCGTGCTCGCCGTGGCCGGAATCATGCTGTTCCTCATACCGCAGTTCGAGGGCATCTTCTCCGACTTCGACCTCGAGCTGCCGATGCTGACGCAGTTTCTGATCTGGCTCTCCCGGTTCATCGGCAGGAACCTGATCTGGGAGATCGGTCTTCTGGCCGGCGCAGCCTACGCGTTCTACAGGTGGCACAAGACGCCCGCGGGGAAGCGCAAGGTCGACAACCTGATCCTCCGGGCGCCGGTGTTCGGGAAGCTCGTGCTCAAGGCATCCGTGGCGAGGTTCTCGAGAACGCTGGGGACTCTGATGGACAACGGTGTCTCGGTTGTGGCGGCGCTCGAGATCGTCAGCCGCACCTCGAGCAACACGATCGTCCGAGAGGCTATAGATAGCGTGGGTGACGGAGTGGTTAACGGGGCGACGATCTCCGAGAAGATGTCGGAGTCGCCGGTGTTCCCGAAGATGGTTGTGAGCATGGTCGCGGCCGGCGAGGGGGCGGGAAACCTGCCCGAAATGCTGGAGAAGGTATCTGACTTCTACACCAAGGAGGTTGACGCAGCTGTCAGCGCACTAACCTCGATGATCGAGCCGGTCCTCATCGTGGGGCTGGGCGCGATCGTGACCGTGGTCGTGCTTGCGATCTACCTGCCCATCTTCCAGATGGCGACAGGGATCGGTTGACAGAAGAGAACCAAGGGCCTCAAGAGACAGCGCGAAAGGAGGTGAACACAATGCTGCGCAAGAACCAGAGGGGTTTCACCCTCGTAGAGCTGATGATCGTTGTCATCATCGTCGGCATCCTGGCCGCCGTGGCCATTCCGATGTACCAGGGCGCCACCGAGCGCGCGAAGGCGTCGGAGGCGGTTGCCGCGCTGGGCACGATCCGCGGCGCCATGCGCGTGTACTACGCGGAGCACGGAACGTACGATCTTCCGGGCGACGTGGTCAACACGCAGGTCACCGCGCCGGGCGTACTGGATGTTTCTGACAACGATCTTCTGGGTCGCTACTTCAGCTCGCCGTGCTACACGTTCTCTGCCGAGCCTGATGGTACCACGTTCGAGATCATGTGCGATGGAGACGACAGCACGGCTCCGCAGGCGTCCGAGGTCGCCGGCATCGTCCGCAGGATCGACCAGGACGGCGACATAAGCAAGTCGTAGGTCTGACGATGAGAGCAAGCCTGGGGGCGGCGTCGAGCGCCGCCCCCGGGAGCTAGGCGGCGAAGGGAGGACGGCGGAACGGACACTGCTATCAGGTTACCGAGGTTGGCAGCCGATGGTCCGGGACCCTCTGACAACGGGTTCCCGGGTTTGGAGCGAGGTGGAGGTGGGGGAGGTCACTGGAGGATGGACATGCGGTCTGCGCTGGCAAGAGAAGACGGATTCACGCTCATAGAGCTCATGATCGTTGTCATCATCGTCGGGATTCTCGCGGCGGTGGCGATCCCGATGTATCAGGTGGTGCCGGAGCGCTCGCGAGCGACCGAAGCGGTGGCGGGGCTCGATGCCGTCCGTGAGGCGCTGCGCGTCTACTACGCCGAGCGCCAGACGTATTCGAACCCTAGCTTCACGCACGGCGAGTGCGTGACGGTCGACGGCATCCTGGGCATCAAGGACACGGACCTCGGCGGTCGCTACTTCAGCGTCGAGTGCTACACGTTCGACGGCGCTCCGACCGACGACACGTTCTCCGTCGAATGCGACGGGTCGGCCAGCACGGCCCCGCAGGCGGCCGACGCCGACGGGATAGTGGCGACCATCGACGAGTCCGGAGAGATATCGACAAGCTGGTGAGACCTTCCGTCTCATGGGCGACGCAGAGCAGGAGAGACCGACGGGAGATCTGCTAAGGGTGCGGCCGCCGCGGCGGGTCCGGGACAAGCCGGTCCGCGCCGCCGCGGTCAGGGGAGAGCCGGGATGATTTCGTCCGATGGGAACAGGCTGATCGGCCTGGACATGGGCACGAGTTCGGTCAAGCTGGTCGAGCTGACGCAAAGCGGCAACGCTTTCCGACTGGAGCGGCTTGCGCTGGTTCCGCTCGGACAGGGCGAGTCCCGCGAGGCCTCGAACCGGGCTCTCTCCATGCTTCTGGAGTCGGAATCTGTTCAGAACAAGCGCGTTGCCACGTCGGTCAGCGGGTCCCACGTCGCGGTCAGAGTCCTCCGGTTTCCCAAGCTCTCAAAGGGCGAGATAAAGGGCGCCGTCTGGTACGAAGGCAGCCAGGTGATCGCCTTCGACATAGACGACGCATACGTCGATTATCAGGTGTTGAGCCGCGAGGAGGCGGTCGAGTCCGAAGAAGAGGAGACCGCCGCCAGAACCGATGTGCTCTTCGTCGCCGCGAGCAAGCCCGAGGTCGACTGGCGGACCTCCGTGATCAAGGAGTGCGGGCTCGAGCCGCGATTCGTCGGCGTGGACATGCTGGTGCTCCTGGACGCCGCGCTCAGGGAGCCGGACGCGCCCGAGACGGTGGCGGTTCTACACCTGGGCGCGGCGTCGACCGGGATCGGTGTGACGCGCGGAGGGACAACGCCGTTCGTCAGGGATCTCGACATAGGAGGAAACGCGTTCACGAACGCGATCGCCGA
>WJLY01000146.1 GCA_014728245.1 Candidatus Effluviviaceae Genus IV sp. | reverse complement strand
CCCCGGGTCGAAGTTGACGTTCGTCACGGTACTGAAAAGAGCCTCGATGACGAACACGTCCGCCTCGTGGTCGACCACGCCCGCCGTACGAGCGCGATGCGCGTACACTGAAACGCCCTTGGCCGTATGAACAAGGATGTCCTGGAGCGCGGCGGTTTCCGGGTCCTTGCCGCACACTCCGCTGACCGTGCATGCGACACCCTTGGCTGTCTGCTCGCACTGATAGCAGTACATCACACCTCCATCATCTGGCGTTCTTGCCACCGCCGCGGTTCACTCCGCGGCTACCGCTACCGACACACACCGACTCGGCGACCGAGACACCGAAGTCGGCCATGGTTATCCCCTCGAGCTGTTCACGAACCTCGGTTGCGATCCTGCAGAACTTGTCGCCCAGCACGCACGACGCCGACCCGCAGGTCGGAACCGCCATCGCGCACGTCTTGACGTCTATCGGTCCCTCTACGGTCTCGTAGACCTCACGGGCCGTGATCCCCGCTGGGGGGCGGGTCAGGCTGTACCCGCCGCGCGGACCGCGGCTGCTCCGAACCAGCCCCGCCTTCGCGAGCCGCTGCAGAACCTTGACCAGGTGCGACCGGGAGGCTCCCAGCGTGTCAGCGATGACCTCGGCCGAACAGGGACCTCCCTCAGTCGTGGCCATCAGCCCTGCAGCGTGCAGCGCCAGGGACGCCGCTTCTGAGATCTTCAGCGGATTGCTCATCGACTTCCCTCCGAACGGCAGAAGACTGCCTTGTCCAGATAGTAGCAAACAGGTACTAGAATATATGTATATGGCGAGCGGTGTCAAGGCCCGATTCACAGGCAGTGCGAGAGGACCCTTCGCTACGGGGTCCCCCCTGCTACCACGACCCAGTTCGAGTCCGCCTCGCCCACGTGCGGATTGAGGAATGAGATCTCGTGGCTTCGAGGATTGGGTAGGACGCTACCCAGGAGGTCGAGAAACCGGTGCGAAGGTTCTGTCGCGGACCAGATCCCTAAGACGCCGCCCGGTCTCAGATGCTCTGACAGGCCACGGAAGCCGGCGGCCGTGTACCCCAGTCCAAGGCCGCCGATGAGCACATCACAGGGCTCGTCGCCTCTTTGCTCGAGGGCGAGGCGGGCCAGCGCCTTCTCGCTCTCGTTGACGGCGCTGGACATCAACATCTCGTCATCGAGCTTCACCTCGTACACCGGGTCGGATCGGGCGCTGCCAGGCATCGTGTGGCCGGGACGGGCAGTCGGTGCCACGCCTTCCCCAGGCAATGACCGACGGGGTACCTGAGGGCACCGCAGGACCCTTGCTTGAACTCGTCCCCGGTTACTGCTACGTTCATTGCGTTGAGCCCGATCGCGTTCCAGCTCCAGCATCCGATTCCATCCTCAATCCACCCCAGACGAAGTGGAGCCGCCATGTATACTGAACAGCAGACAATTATCGAGCGCCTCAGGGGCAACGCCGGTCCGCGCTTCACTCAAGGCCTCTCTGATGAGGTCGTCCTGCGATTCCTGGAAAGCTCGCCCTCACTTGCCAGGGCCATCGCACTCGCCGGCGAGGCCTTTGATGCCCTGGATGACGAGGACCGGCGACTGATCGAGTTACCGGAGGAAGAACTCTGCGAGGTCTTGCAGGAGGAACTGCTCAACTTTTATCCGGAAGGCGGCATCAGCCGCTATGTACCGCTTGGAGCCGCCGGGCCCTGGATCGTCACGACTCACGGCGCCGTACTGCACGACTCAGGCGGATACGGCATGCTGGGTCTGGGACACGCCCCGCAGACACTGCTCGATACGATGGCGCGTCCGTTCCCCATGGCCAACGTGATGACGCCGGCGCTGGCGCACCGCCGGTTCACTCATCGGCTCCTGAGCGAGATAGGTCACAGCCGCGGAAGCTGCCCCTTCACCCGATTCGTGTGCATGAACAGCGGCTCCGAGGCCGTGACCGTCGCCGCGCGCATCACCGACCGCCACGCCCGACTGATGACCGACCCGGGCGGAGAGAAGGAGGGCCGCAAGGTACGAATCCTGTCGCTCGAGCAGGGCTTCCACGGACGCACCTACCGACCTGCGAGGATGTCCGAGTCGACGCGAGCCGTGTACGCCAGGGAACTCGCGAGCTTCCGGGACGCCGACGACGTGCAGTTCGTGCCCGCGAACGACGTAGATGCTATAAAGGCCGCCTTCGCCGCTGCAGACCGCGACGGCGTCTTCTTCGAGGGCGTCTTCATCGAGCCGGTGATGGGCGAGGGAGACTCCGGGCTTGCGCTGACTCGCGAGTTCTACGACGCAGCCCGGGCGTTGAGCCGCGAGCACGGGACGATGCTCGTCGTAGACTCGATCCAGGCGGCTCTGCGGGCGCACGGGTGCCTCAGCATCATCGACTACCCCGGTTTCTCCGACTGCGACCCGCCGGACATGGAGACATACTCCAAGGCGCTCAACGCCGGCCAGTTTCCTCTCTCTGTCCTCGCGCTCAACGACCGCGCGGCGGCCGCCTACGGGCAGGGGACATACGGGAACACGATGACGACGAACCCGCGGGCGCTGGAGGTCGGTTGCTCGGTCCTTGACAGCCTGACGGACAGCCTGCGGGAGAACGTCAGGACCCGCGGCAGGGAGCTGCTGGAGGGGTGCAGGACGCTGGCCAGTGAGCACTCCGGTGCCATCCGCGAGGTTCGCGGAACGGGGTTGATCGTCTGCATCGACCTCGAGCCGTCACTCTATCAGGTGGAGGGGCGAGGGGGATTCGAGGAGTATCTGCGAACGAACGGGATCGTCATGATCCACGGCGGCCACAACGGCCTGCGTTTCACTCCACACCTGGGAATCACCTCGGAGGAGATTGCGCTGATCCTGGACAAGGTCGCCGAGGGTCTCTCCGCCCTGCGCCGTGACGCCTGATGTAAACCCGGGGATCTGGCCGCCGGTGGCACATACACACGGCAGGAGGACCTTCTTCGCCATCTGGTGAAGAAGGTCCTCGTCCACAGCCGCCGAACCATCGAGATCTGGTATGCGTTACCGAACCCTCAACGGTTCGAAGACTGGCACAATTGGCTCCTCGGGGCGGACTCGAACCACCAACCAACCGGTTAACAGCCGGTTGCTCTACCATTGAGCTACCGAGGATTATGTCGTGTGGTCAGAAGGGCGCGGCACGGGATGCCTCTTCCCGCCTTCCGCGCCCGACAAACCTGTATTTTAGCAACGCCTGTGCCCACTGTCAACTCAAAGGAGGTCGCCCCGAGGGAGCGCCAGCTCCCATAGCCTCCTGCGCGTTCAGCGGCGCAGACCCTCTATCCCACCGGTAATGTCCATAGTCTCATCTAGGTTCAGCGCCGCATGCTCTCTATGCCACCCCAGCCCTTGAGCCGCCCGCGCGACTGCAGTATGCTTGTCGCAATCGGGGGTACCTTGCAGAACCCGCAGCATTCAGAGAGATTCCCGCCGCGAAAGCCGCACACCCGGAGGTAGGACCATGCGACGTCTGCAATCATCCGATTTGCATTTCACGAAACGACACGCGCCCCAGACGGCTCCCCGGCTCTTCCTGGCAACTCTGGCTATCGCTTCAGTCCTCCTCTTGCCGGCCGCAGCCTCCGGCCGCCTCCTGGGCCCGGAGCTACAGCCGCTACCCAAGCCTCTGAACCCCAGGCTCTCGACGGCGCTCGACCGTCTGGTCCAACTCCACGAGACGAAGGGCCGCGACGAGGCGATCGAGTTCGCAGAGCACAGGGGTCTCGAGCTCTCCGAAGACAGGGTAGCGGTCACCGTCCTGCCCGAGCACGGGAGGGAGTCCGACTCGATCGACCTCGCGGCAGCGCGCTCTCTTGGCGCCCGGGTCCGCATCCAGTCGCGCCACCTTGTGGACCTAGACGTTCCGGTCGCCCGCCTCAACGATTTAGCGAGCGTCGAGGGCGTCGGCATGGTCCGCTCGCTCATGCGCGGCTACCCGGCCGACGGCGGGGCGACCGCGCAGCGGAGCTTCGCCCCGTCGACACACCCCGGCGGCATCGGACCGCACAGGCTGGAAGCGCCCGCGAACAGACGCGAGCGCGATCGAGTCGTCAGCGAAGGCGTCGCCCTCTCCGGCGCCGACGTGCTGCACGGCCAGGGGCACGACGGGTCAGGGAAGACGGTCGCGGTCATAGACCTGGGATTCAACGGCGTCCTCGACGCGCTGTACGCGGGGGAGACACCGGACTCCATGATCTACTGGGACTTCGCCGGGATCGGAATCGAGAGCGGAACCGAGCACGGCACCGCGTGCCTGGAAAACGTGTACGACATGGCGCCCGGCGCTGAGATCTGTTTGATGATCACCAACAGCGTGACGACACTCGAGGCCGCGGCGGAAACGTGCGCGGCTCGCGGCTTCGACATCGTCTCACACTCGGTCATCTACTACGACTGGCCGCTCGACGGGCGCGGCCTACCCTGCGATGCAGCCGAAGGGTTCTATGACAGCGGAGGGCTCTGGTTCAACGGCGCGGGCAACCACGCGTACGACCACGAGGAAGGCACGTACACAGATGAGAACGGCGACGGGTGGCACGAGTTCATCCCCGGCGTGGACGATGCTCTGAAGGTGCATCTGAACGCCGGCGAGACGATCTTCATGTCGCTCTTCTGGGAGGGCTACCCGTCGACGTACAACGACTACGACTTGTACCTGATGGACGATTCGCTCATCCCCGTCGCCACCTCGCTGAACTGGCAGAACCCGGCCCCGCCCAGGGAGTGGTTCAACTACACGGTCCCCACGACCGGCGACTACCACATCATGGTCCACAATTTCGCGGCGGCGGACTCGTGCGAATACGACCTCTTCTGCTCGGGCTTCAGGAGGTTCAGCGTTGGTAAGGGAGGAGACGGGATATACGACCTCTGCGGAAGCGTCCTCTCTCCCGCGGACGCGGAGCATGCCGTGGCCGTGGGAGCGCTCCATCGCGAGGACTGGCTGACGGGGCCCATCGCCAGCTTCAGCTCCCGGGGCCCGACCAACGACGGCCGCCTGAAGCCCGAGATCGCCGGCCCGGACAGCTGTTCGGGATACACGTGGTCCATCTGGACGGGCACATCCTCGGCGGCGCCACACGTCGCGGGAGCGGCCGCCCTCGTCTGGGAAGCGGCGCCCGGTCTTGTGACGAACGACGACGTGCGCGCCCACCTGCTCGACACGGCCATAGACATGGGCGACCCGGGGCCGGACAACACGTACGGACACGGGCGCCTCCACGTGACAGACGACACGCCCGTGGATGTTTCGTTCTATGGAGTAGCGGGCGGGTCGGAGAGCGTCACGCTCAGGTGGACCCTGACGGCTCTCCCGGACGACGACGGGCTCGTGATCGACAGGACCGCGGAGGGCGGCCCGACCGTGCGCCTCACGGAGACGCCGCTCGAGCTGTCCTCACCCGGCTCGTTCGAGGACGACACCGTCTGGCCGGGGGAAACGTTCCGCTACACCCTCTCGTCGGTCAAGACAGACGGGACCGAGGAGAAGGTCGCCACGAGCCGACCGATCCACGTGCCGGGGACGTCGACCCTCGCCCTCAGCACCGCCGCGCCGAACCCGGTGCGCGAAGGATGCGCGCTCGCGTACCATCTGCCGGAGCGGGGCTATACGAGACTGGCGATCTACGACGTTAGCGGACGGATGGTCAGGGAGCTTGTGGACGGGATGCGCGACGCCGGCCCCGGCTCCGTCCTCTGGGACGGGCGGGATGGCGCGGGGCAGCAAGTGGCCTCGGGGATCTACCTCGCCAGGATCGAGCACGGAGGCGCGGTCAGGACCGGGAAGCTACTGGTCGTTCGGTAGTACCCCGACTCACATTGAGGGCGCGGGCGGTTGACCGCCGTCGGGACGGGGAGACTGCCGGCCGTTCGGTGGAGTAGCGCGAGCGAGACCGCGCGGACAGCTCCTCGCCGGCGCCGGAACGGACGGGAAGGACCGAGAGCGCGCAGGGTCCTCCGCCTCCGGCGGGCGGGCGCGGCCTAATCCGCGGCGCGGCCGGGACCGAGCGCCAAGAGGTCGGCGAGGCTCATAACCTCTACGTCGAGTCCCCACTGCGTCGCCATGTCCTGCAGCTGCATGACGCAGGCCGGGCACTCCGTGGCGACGACGTCGACGTCCGCCTCTCGGATGGCCGCGACCTTGCGCTCTCCTATCTTCTTCGAGATGTCGTAGTGCGACAGCGAGAAGGTACCTCCTCCCCCGCAGCAGCGGTCCGCGTCCCGCATCTCGACGAACTCGACCCACGGCAACGCGCGCAGGATGTCGCGCGGCGCCTCCACGATCTCCTGCCCGCGGACCAGGTGGCAGGGGTCGTGGAAGGTGACGCGGAGCTTCGCGGGGTCCCCGGCTCCGCGCACGCACCGCTTCTCCCGGTTTGTGGACTCGGAGGACGGGCGATCACCGCCGGGGGCGGAAGCGGACGGAAGAGGCTGCGCGGAAGACGCCGGCTCCGGCGGCACATGCTCTTCATGGAGCGAGGCCGCGAGCAGACGCGCGGTGTTCCGGTGCGCAAGGAACTCCGAAAGATCGAAGACCGGAATCCCGACTCCGCCCTCCAAACCGAGCGTCTCCTCATACTCGCGCTTGAGACTGAGGCCGCAGGAGGCGCAGCCCGTGACGACGGCGTCCGCGCCCGTCTCGCGCAGCACCCTGGCGTTCCGCCGCGCCATCGCCCGCGCCGTCTCGTAGTCGCCCGAGTTGAATACGGGCGTCCCGCAGCAGATCTGCCCCCGAGGGATGACGACGTCGACGCCCGAGCGCGACAGAGCATCGACCGTGGCGCGGCCGGACTCGGGGTAGATCTGGTTCGTCGCGCAGCCCACGAAGTAGGCGACGCGTCGAGCTTCACGCGCGATACGGCCGCGCTCCGGACTGCCTTCGGAAGAACGAGCCGCCGTACGCTCCGACACGTCGTCGGAGGGACGGCCGGGAACGCTGGGCCCCGCGTCATGGGACGGGCCGCCAGAACCGGCCAGCGCGGCTTCACCGGACGAAAGTTCTTGAACGCCCAAACCCGCGTCACGGGACGGGCCGTCAGAACCGGCCAACGAGGCGTCACCGGACGAGGGGACTTGAACGCCCGGACCCGAGTGAGCGGCCGGGCCTTCAGAAACACCCGACGCCGCGACCTCCCGCGGCGCCTCCGACATGAAGCTCCGGGGAGCGAACTCCGGGAAGACCCTGTGCTCGTCGATGCCGGCGAGCGGGAGGAGGATCCGAAGCGGACTCCCGGGCGGAAGGCCACGCAGCACCCGGCGCTGCACGAACGAGGCCAGCCTGCCGAAGGGCGGGAGCAGCCGGCCCCGCTTGAGAAGAAGCCGGAAGATGAGACGCCTGAGGAGCGGCAGGCGCCCCGACTCCACGAGGTCGTGGCGCGCGGCGAGGATGAGGTCGTCGACCCGGACGTCGTTCGGGCAGTTCGCGACGCAGGCCTTGCAGTTGAGGCACAGGAGAACGCGGTCCTCGAAGATCTCCGATAGCTCGAGCTCGCCGTCCAGGACCGACCGGATTAGGGCCACCTTGCCTCTCGCCACCGAGCCCTCGGTCCCGACTTCCGCGAAGACGGGGCAGACAGAGCGGCACGTCCCGCAGCTCCTGCACTTCGCCGCGAGTTCGGCGCGCGCGCTGAGTTCGGTTCCGGGGCCCGCCAATGTACGACCTCCCTAGCTAGCCGCGCCTCCAGCCTGAGGATCCGCCTCCCGAAGCGCCGGCCTGCCCGATGTCGTCGAAGGCGGCCTCCACCGGAGGAAAGACGTCTGACGGATCCAGCTCGCGCTTGATTCGCCTGAGCACATCCGCCGAGTTCAGGGCGACTACATCCCGTTCCACGACCCGGGGAGGCGGCCGGTCATCGTCGCCGGAGCGGGACGCGGCGATCTCATGCTCCGGGGCGGCCCCGAGCGGCTCGTCACCGAGCGAGTCGAGGCCCGACAGCTCGCGCTCGTATCGCTCGTTCACGACTGCGCGGTTGGCGAGCGCCTCGAGCCTGAGCGTGACGCCCGTAATGACGCCGAGCGTGCCGCGCGACCCGATGAATAGCTGCCTCAGGTCATAGCCGGTGACCCACTTGACCGTCCGAGCGCCGGTCGCGAGGACGCGCCCGTCGGCCAGCACAACCTCGAGGGCGAGAACGTACCTGCGGACTCTGTTTCCGGAGATGGTCCAGTTGCCCGGCGCGAGGGAGAGGACGTCGCCGACGAGCGCGGTGCCGCCGCCCGGGGCACCCGGCCAGTAGAGCCCGTCTCCCAGCACCCGCTCGTTCAGGGCCTCGCAGGTAACGCCGGCCCCGGCGACCGCCATGAGATCGGCCGGCGCGATCTCCTGTATGGAGTTCAGACGCTCGAGAGAGAGGAAGATGCGGTCGGCTCCGGGAGCTCCCGGCCGTCCAGGCTCCGCCGCGCCGTCGGCGGAGGCCGCGGCCTCCGCCGACGGCGCGGCGGAGCCTGGACGGCCGGGAGCTCCCGGAGCCGACCGCATCTT
>WJLY01000145.1 GCA_014728245.1 Candidatus Effluviviaceae Genus IV sp. | reverse complement strand
GATGAGGAAGGACGAGAGGCTGTCGACGCTGGCGGAATAGCGGGAAGCCACCGGGCGGCGCCGACAAGCCGATCCTCGGGGCCGCGTTGCGCGGCGCGGCCCGCCGACGTCCGGCCGCCGATACGCTCACCAGGTGACTCAGAGCTCCCGCTCGAGCCTCCTGGTGAGGGCGGGTAGCACTTCCTTCACGTCGCCGACGATCCCGAACGTAGCGTGCTCGAAGATGGGCGCGTCGGGGTCCTTGTTGATCGCCACGATCACCTTCGACGACTGCATGCCCGCGAGGTGCTGCACCGCGCCCGAGATGCCGCAGGCTATGTACAGCTTCGGCTGGACGGTCTTGCCGGTCTGGCCCACCTGGTGCGAGTAGGGAATCCATCCCGCGTCGACCACGGCCCGCGACGCGCCGACCGCGCCGCCGAGGACGCGCGCCAGGCCCTCCACCAGTTCGAAGTTCTCCGGCCCGCCGAGCCCTCTCCCGCCCGACACGATGACGTCGGCCTCGGCTATGTTGACGGCCTGTGTCGGGTCCTCAACGAACTCGACGAAGCTCGATCGCGACTCCAGAAGCTCTGCCGCCACATTCTCTCTCACTATCTCGCCCGTCCTCGAGTCGTCCGGCTCGAGCGGGGTCATCACCTTGTGCCTGACCGTCGCCATCTGCGGCCGGTGTTTCGGGCAGACGATCGTGGCGAGGATGTTGCCGCCGAAGGCCGGGCGCGTCTGCAGGAGAATGCCGTCCTCGTCGTCGATCGCGAGCCCTGTGCAGTCGGCCGTGAGCCCCGCCTTGACGCGTATCGCGACCCGGGGAATGAGGGAACGGCCGATGGCGGTCGCTCCCGTCAGGACGATCTCCGGGCTGTGCCGCTCGATCAGCTCGGCAACGGCGGCCGCGTACGGCTCGTCGAGGTATTCGTCGAGACGCGGGTCGTCGACGACGTAGACGCGGTCGGCGCCGGCCCCGACGAGCGTGTCAGCCAGGCCCGCGACTCCGTGCCCGAGCAGAACAGCTCCGAGCCCCACGCCGAGCGTGTCCGCCAGCTCGCGGCCCTTGCCCAGAAGCTCCAGCGTCACGCCGTGCAGCTCTCCACCACGCTGTTCCGCCACCACCCAGACGCCCCTGTGCTCGCCCGGCGGTTCCTCGCGGGAAGGCTCGGTCTCACGCCGGAGCAGTATCGCGTCATACTTGCAGGCGTCCACGCAGGCGCCGCAGAGCGTGCAGTTGTCCTTGATGACCGCCACGCCGTCGCGCATCTCGATGGCGTCGTAGAGACACGCTCTGACGCACAGCTCACAGCCGACGCACCGGTCCTCGAGTACCTCTATGCTGCTCACTGCGAGTCTCCCCTGATCACCGGCAAGAGCTCCTTCGCCAGCCTGTCGACCGTCTCGTCCACGTCGCCCTCGAAGACGACGCCGCCGCCCCTCGGCTCCGGCGCGAAGATCCTGACGACCCTGGTCGGCGAGCCGTCCAGCCCCAGCTCCGAAGGATCGACATCGAGATCATCCCGCGTCCAGACCGGGATCTCGGCCTTCTTCGCCTTCATCTTCCCCTTGAGCGAGGGCAGCCTGGGCTCGTTTATCTCCTTGACCACGGTGAAGAGCGCCGGCAGCGGAACCCGCAAGACGTCGTAGCCGTCCTCCATCATCCGCTGCGCCGTGGCTACCCCGTCCCCGATCTCGAGCTTCCGTACGTAGGTGACCTGAGGCAACCCGAGGAACTGGGCCACGCCCGGGCCCACCTGAGCGGTGTCGCCGTCGATCGCCTGCTTGCCGCAGAGGATGACGTCCACGTCGCCGAGCTTCCGTATGCCCGACGCGAGCGTGTATGAAGTCGACCAGGTGTCCGATCCGGCGAACGCCCTGTCCGAAAGGAGAACGGCGTCGTCGGCGCCCAGCGCCAGCGCGTCCCGCAGGGCGTCCTCGACCTGAGGAGGCCCCATCGACAACACCGTCACCGTCGCCTCGCCCGCGGCCTCGCGGATCCGGAGGCCCTCCTCGATCGCGTACATGTCGAACGGGTTTATGATCGACGGAACGCCCTCGCGGATCAGGGTGTTCGTCTCCCTGTCTATCCGCACTTCTGTCGTGTCCGGTACCTGCTTTACGAGAACGGCGATCTTCATGTCCGAACCGAACCTCCGCTGTTCACCGATGTCCGCCCCGTCGTCGGCTGCCCGTTCATATCGGAACAGAGCCTCGGCTACTCCTTCTTCTCCTTCGCCGCGCTCTCCTTCACGACCTGCGATCCGATCACGACGCGCTGGATCTGGTTCGTGCCCTCGTAGATCTGGGTGATCTTGGCGTCGCGCATCATCTTCTCTACAGGGTACTCCTTCATGTAGCCGTAGCCTCCCAGCACCTGGACCGCGTCCGTCGTCACCTTCATCGCCACGTCGGAGGCGAAGAGCTTGGCCATGGCAGAGATCTTCCCGACGTCCCGGGCGCCCGCGTCGATCGTCCGGGCCGCCTGGTAGACCAGACACCGCGCCGCCTCGATCTGAGTCGCCATATCGGCCAGCATGAACTGGATACCCTGGAAAGAGGCGATCGGCTGCCCGAACTGCTCCCTGTGCCGCGCGTACTTCGCCGCCTCGTCGAAGGCGCCCTGGGCGATCCCGAGCGCCTGGGCGGCCACGCCGGGCCTCGACTGGTCGAACGTCCGCATCCCCACGAGAAACCCCATCCCCTCTCGACCGATCACGTTCTCCTTCGGGACGCGGCAGTCCTGGAAGATGAGCTCGCGCGTCGTCGACGCCCTTATGCCCATCTTGTCTTCCTTCTTGCCGAACGTGAAGCCGGGGGTGTCCTTCTCCACGATGAGAGCGGTGATGCCTCGTATGCCGGCGCCCTTCTTCGTCCGCACGAAGACCGTATAGACATCGGCTTCGCCCCCGCCGGTGATCCACTGCTTGGTGCCGTTCAGAACGTAGTGGCCGCCGTCGAGCTCCGCCTTCGTCTCTATCGCGCCGGCGTCGCTCCCGGCGTTCGCCTCCGTCAGCGCGAACGCGGCGAGTTTCGATCCTTCCGCGATCGGCGGCAGGTACTTCTTCTTCTGGTCGTCGGAGCCGAAGAGCAGGATGGGATACGCTCCCAGGGCAGAAGCGGAGAAGGCGAGAGCGATTCCGCCGCAGACCCTCGAGAACTCCTCGGTCGCGATGCACATTTCCATGACGCCGCCGCCGAACCCGCCGTACTCCTCGGGGATGTAGACGCCGTAGATGTCGGACGCCGCGATCGCCTTCACGATGTCCCGGGGGAACTCACCCGTCTCGTCGAGCTCCTCTCTGACGGGCAGGAACTTCTCTCTGGCGATCTGCGCGCACAGCTCCCTGAGCATCTCCTGCTCTTCGGTCAGGAAGTAGTTCATGAAGCCTCCTTCTTGCGGCGCCGTGGCTTCCTTCTGCTGCTCTTGCTCCCGGCCCGCCCCCCGCTCTTGCGGTTGCTGCGGCTTCGGCTCTTACTCTTCCCGCCGCTGCGACTCTTGCTACCGTCGTCGCTCTTGCCGTCCTTCGCTGAGCTGGCGCCGTTGCTCCGGTCGTCGGACTTGCCGCCCTTCGTCGACTTGCCGTCCTTCGCCGACCCGCCGCCATTGCTTCGGTCGTCGGGCTTGCCACCCTTCGACGACTTGCCGCCCTTGCTTCGGTCGTGGGGCTTGCCGCCCTTCGACGACTTGCCGCCATTGCTGCGGTCGTCGGCCTTGCCGTCCTTTGAAGACCTGCCGCTACTGCCGCCGCGGCGCCCGCTCCCCCGCCTGCCCCTCCTGCCGCGCTTGCCCGACTGGCCCTCGAGGAGCCCGAGCTTGCTCAGGGCGTTCCTCGCGGCCATCTGCTCCGCCTCTTTCTTGTTCTTGCCCTCGCCACGCCCCAGCGAACGGCCGGAGAGCCTGAGCTCCACGAAGAACGTTCGATCGTGCTCCGGCCCTTTGGCGGACACTACCCTGTAGCGGGGCCTCGCCCCGAACCGCCTCTGCGCGTACTCCTGGACGACGCTCTTGTAGTTCTTGTACTCCTCCAATTCCAGCAGCTCGTCGATGCTTGTCAGAAGGTGACGGTGTATGAAGCGCCGCGCGGCGCCGAGGCCCGAGTCCAGGTAGATCGCGCAGACGACCGCCTCGAACGCGTCCGCCAGTATCGACGCCCTCTCTCCGCCTCCGGAGGAGCGCTCGTTCTCGGACAGGAGGATGAACTCGCCGAGCCCCACTTCCTCGGCGGTCCGGCACAAGACGGCCTCGCTCACGATGAGCGACTTGATCTTGGTTAGCCTGCCCTCCTGTCTCTTGGCGTACCGCGCGTACAGGTGCTCGTTCACAACCAGCCCGAGGACGGCGTCGCCGAGGAACTCCATCCTCTCGTTCGACTCGCCGCGCGTCAGGTCGGCGTCGTGCACGTAGGAACGGTGCATCAGCGCCTGGTTCAGAAGTGCCAGGTCTCCGATGGAGACGCCGAGCCTGCGACAGAGGGTCCGAAGCGCGGCGCGCCGCTCCTTCGTTACCCCCAGGCCTCCGACTCTGCCCCTCACACGGGAGACAAGACGATTCAGGACCGCCATGGGATTATCGGATGTCAGCCCTCGAACCGGCGCAGGGCAAGCACGGCGTTGTGCCCGCCGAATCCGAAGGAGTTAGTGAGTGCGTGCTCGATCCTCAATTCCCTGGCGTCGTTGGGCGTGTAGTCCAGATCGCACTCGGGATCGGGGAACTCGTAGTTGATCGTCGGGGGGATCACCCCGTTCTGCACGGCTAGCGCGGTGAAGATGAGCTCCACCCCGCCGGCCGCGCCCAGGAGATGGCCGACCATGGATTTCGTCGAGGAGACCGCCAGCTTCTTCGCGTGCTCGCCGAAGACCGCCTTCAGCGCGGTCGTCTCGTACTTGTCGTTGAGCTCGGTCGACGTGCCGTGGGCGTTCACGTAATCCACCCTGTCGGCGTCGATCGACGCGTCCGCGAGCGCGGCGCGCATGGCGCGGGCCATACCCTCCCCTTCCGGCGCCGGAGCGGTCATGTGGTACGCGTCGCCCGTGCACCCGTATCCGGTCACCTCAGCGTAAATGCGGGCGCCCCTGGCCTTCGCGTGCTCCAGCTCCTCGAGCAGAACGATCCCCGCCCCCTCTCCGAGCACGAACCCGTCGCGCTCCTTGTCGAAGGGCCGGGAAGCCCGCTCCGGCTCGTCGTTCCTGGACGAGATCGCCTTCATCGCCGCGAAGCCCGCTAGCGACATCGGACAGACCGCCGCCTCGGTGCCACCGGTGACCATCGCGTCCGCCTCTCCGCGCTGGACCGCGCGGAAGGCGTCCCCGATGGCATGCGCCCCCGAGGCGCAAGCCGAAACCGTCGCGTAGTTAGGTCCCTTGAGGCCGAGCGTGATCGATGCGGCGCCCGATGGCATGTCGGCTATCAGCATCGGGATGAAGTAGGGGCTTATCCGCCGAGGCCCCTTCTCCATCAGCACGGAGTGCTGGTCCTCGAGCGTCTGGATTCCGCCCACGCCCGAGCCGATCACAACCCCTACCCTGTCGGGATCGAAGTCGCCCTCGTCCATTCTCGAGTCCTTCCATGCCATGATGGCGGCGGCCACGCCGTACCGGGTGGAGGGGTCCATCTTCCGCGCCTGCCGCTTGTCGATGAACTTCTGCACATCGAAGTCGCCGACCTCGCAGGCGATCCTTACTGGGAACCCCTCGGCGTCAAACTGCCTGATCGTCGAGGCCGCACTCTTGCCCGCGATCAGGTTCTCCCATGTGGACTCGCAGTCGAGCCCCAGAGGAGTAACGGCGCCCATCCCGGTGACCACTACACGTCTCGACATGAGGACTAGCCCTCTCCTGCTCTGCTTCCGTCTCTCGATTCCTGCCCCCGCTGCGGATGCCAGTCCGGTGCGGTACTCACGCCGCCGGGCCGCAAAACGAGAGTGGTTCCCCGCGAGCATCCCGGCCGGCCCGCGCTCGCCGCGGCGCGCGACCCGCGCGGGCTCGGGACCACACGGGTCCGACGCCCTCACGAGCGCCGGACCCGAAAACCCCCGGTCGTCAGGAACTCGCCGCGACCTTCTTTTCCAGATAGGCAACGATGTCCGCCACCGTCTTGAGGCCCTCGGCCTCGTCGGTGTCGTCCGCCGTGATGCCGAACTCGTCCTCGAGCGAGAACAGTATGTCGGCCTGCTCGAGCGAGTCGGCGCCCAGGTCCTCGACGATCGATGCCTCCATCGTCACCTGTCCCTGGTCTATCTGAAGCTTCTCAGCGATGACCTGCTTGACCTTCTCGGCTACGTCTGCCATCGATCCAATCACCCTCCGTCTGATTGACCGAGGACGGTGACGCTACTGCGTCACCATCCCGCCGTCCACGTTGATCGTCTGACCGGTGACATAGTCTCCTTCATCGGACGCGAGGAATGCAACCACATTCGCCACGTCCTCGGGACTCCCGAACCGACCCAGCGCTATCCTCGACGCGAACTCCTCGCGGGCCTTCTCGGGCAGAGACTCCGTCATCGGGGTCTCTATGTACCCGGGCGCGATGGCGTTCGCGGTTACTCCCCTCTTGCCGAGCTCCTTGGCCACCGACTTCGTGAGCGCGATCAGGCCGGCCTTCGAGGCGGCGTAGTTGGCCTGCCCCGCGTTTCCGATGCGCCCCACCACGGATGAGATGCTTATGATCCTCCCGAATCGCTGCGACATCATCCGCCGCGACACGGCGCGGACGCAGTTGAAGGCGCCGGTCAGGTTGACCGCCAGCACGAGGTCCCAGTCGGCCTGCGTCATCCGCATGATGAGGCAGTCCCGGGTGACGCCGGCGTTGTTCACGAGAATCTCTATCCCGCCCAGATCCTCGCAGATCTCGGCGAACACCCTGTCGACATGCTCGGGCACGGCAACGTCGAGCTCGTAGCCCCTGGCCGTCCCGCCCGCTCCCTCGATCTCGTCCGCCACCGAGGAGGCGGCCTTCGCGTTCAGATCGACGACGGCGACCGCCGCCCCGAGGGACGCCAGCTTCAGGGCTATCGCGCGCCCGATCCCCTGGCCCCCGCCGGTCACGACCGCTCGTCTGCTCTCGAGCGTCATGTCGATC
>WJLY01000144.1 GCA_014728245.1 Candidatus Effluviviaceae Genus IV sp. | reverse complement strand
GGTTCGACGAGCCGGTTGAGCTCTCGGGTGTGCTCGACGGACAGCTTACGATCGGGTCTTCGGACGACGTCTACATCATCGACGATGTCGTCTACGAGGAATCGAGTCCCGGACAAGGCCCTACGCCGGGCGGTAACGACATCCTGGGGATCGTGTCGGCCGGCGACGTCATCGTCGCCGAGACGGCCGCCAACTACGACGACTGCGAGATACATGCGCACATAATGGCGCTGGACGAGTCGTTCACGGCGGAGGACTACTGGAGCGGCCCTCCACGCGGCGACCTCATCCTGTACGGGGGATTCGCTCAGGAGCACCAGGGCGCCGTGGGGCAGTTCAGCCAGGGCGGTACGATCGTCCACGGCTACCAGAAGAACTACAACTACGACGGGAATCTCCTGCTGAACTCGCCTCCCGGATACCCTCCAACAGGGAAATACCTACTGGTTCGCTGGGAGGACGTCTATCCACCGGTCCTCTAGTCCGAAAGGCGGACACGTCGAGCACGGTTGGCGGTGGACCCGGGCAGGGGCGGCAGGAAGGCGTAGTGTCCGCCAGGGTCATTGATCCAAGGCAAGGGCCAAAACAGGATTCGGCAGGGTTCTGATATGAACGCGAAGACCAGTACGAGGACAGGCGGCCGCGCGGGGCTTTCGAGCGAACGAGGCTCGACGCTCGTGGCCGTTCTGGCGATCGTGACCGCGGTGCTGCTCGTGGGGGCGGCGCTCTTCATTCTCGGCACGGCCGAGTCGGACCTCGTCGAGTACACGGTCGATAACGCCCGCGCCTTCTATCTCGCGGAGGCGGGACAGGAGGCGGCGCAGGGTATTCTCGAGGAGATGGCGCAGGCCGAACCTCCGTCCTTCCCCGACTCGGGCACGCTGGAGGACCAGGCGCTCGGCGACGGCACGTACGACTTCACGGTCACGAAGATCTCCGGCGCGTACCCCTGGCTCATCGAGTACGAGATCGTATCGACGGGCGAGGTAGATGGCGTCACCAGCACGATCACCTCGCGGATCAGGCGGGAGACGTTCGCGCAGTACCTCTTCTTCACCAGCAAGGCGTCCGATATCTGGTTCACGACGGGCGATTCGCTGCACGGACGCGTTCACTCGAACGACAAGCTCAAGATCGACGGCGACCCGTGGTTCGGGAGCAAGGTGACCTCCTCGAGTTCCAACATCACCATCACGCAAGGCAGCAACCCGGTCTTCGAACAGGGCTACGAGCTGGGCGTCGACGAGGTGCCTTTCCCGAGCGGCGATGACATAAAGAGCGCCATGAGAGCCCAGGCGCAGGACGGCGGGCTGTACGGCGGGGAGCTCAACGGACGGAACGCCTACTACCAGGTCGTTCTGGGCAGGAACGGCGCCACGGGGACGATCAGCTTCCGGTCGTATTCGAGGCGCGGGTGGCGATACCGGTGGTCGGGCTGGACCGACGTCGACATCTCGACCTTCAACGGCGTCATCTGGTCTGAGGAGCCGTTCACGATCGAGGGCGTCCTGGACGGCGAGCTGACTATGGGTTCCGACGACGACATCTGGATCACAGACGACGTCCTCTACGAGGGCTCGAGCCCGGGACACGGTCCTGACGAGGGTTGCGACGACCTGCTGGGCCTGGTCGCCGCAAAGGACATCATCGTCGCCGACACGTGGGCCAACAGGAACGACGTGGAGATACACGCCCACATGCTCGCGCTCTGGAAGTCGCTCAAGGTCGAGGACTACAACCAAGGCTCGCCGCGGGGAGACCTCACGATATGGGGCGGGGTAGCCCAGTACAAGCGCGGGCCCGTCGGGACGTTCAACAAGTGGGGCATGTCGTCGGGCTACAACAAGGACTACCACTTCGACTCGCGTCTTTCCGGCTGGTCCCCGCCGGGGTACCCGCAGACGAACAGGTACATCCAGGTCTCATGGACGGAGAGCTAGAAAAAGCGGTGGCGATGAACGAGAGGGGCGCCGTGGCGCGGCGGGAGAACGCATTCGCGGAAGATCCGCGCAAGGAGTCAAGGAGCAAGGGAGGCGAGGTGCCGGGCAGTGATTCGGTCGAAAGGCAGGAGCAGTCGAACGTCATGAGCGGCGGACTCTCATACGGCGGAAAGAGATTCGGCGACCTCCTCATCGAGGCCGGCGTGATCAGCGAAGACGAGCTTGCCGGGGCGCTGGAGAGACAGCGCGAGACCGGCGAGCGGCTCGGCGAGGCTCTCGTGAGCCTCAAGCTGGCCACCGAGCGGGACATAGTGGCCGCCCTTGCGAGCCAGCTCGAGATCGACGTCTTCGACAGCGGGCTTTCGGGGAACATAGACGCGGACATAGTGCTCACCATTCCCGAGCACATGGCGCGGAGGCATCACGCACTGGCGATCGAAAAAGCGGGAGAAGTGCTTACTGTCGCCATGGCCGATCCGCTGGACCTCGTAGCCATCGACGATATTCGGGTCGCCACCGGCATGGAGCTGCAGCTCCAGGTGGGACTCCTGTCCGAGATCGACCAGGCGATCGGGGTCGCCTACAGGAACGCGACGGCCTCCCAGCGCCTGAACGAGGTGATAGCGGGCGCCAAGGTCGAGCTCAACATCGCCAAGGACGCCGGGCTCGAGGAGATGAGCGAGCAGGAGCTCAGGAGCCGGGCCGAGGACGCCCCGATCGTGAAGCTCGTGAACATCATCCTCGCGCAGGCGATCGCCGAGAGGGCGACCGACATCCACATAGAGCCGATGGAGGACAAGGTCGTCGTCCGCTACCGCGTCGACGGCGTGCTATACGACAGCACGATAGCGCCCCAGCACTTCCACGAGGCTATCGTCGTGCGCATCAAGATCCTGTCCGACATGGACGTGGCCGAGCGCCGCGTCCCGCTCGACGGGCGCTTCACCGCGTCGTTCGAGAACCGGGATGTCGACGTGCGCGTGTCGACGCTGCCGACGATCTACGGCGAGAAGGTGGCGCTCAGGTTGCTCGACAAGTCCGGCACGTCGCTCTCGCTCGAGGACCTGGGCTTCGAGTCCGAGATGCTCAGGATCTTCAAGAGAGGTATCACGCGTCCGTACGGCATGGTCGTCATAAGCGGGCCGACCGGTTCGGGCAAGAGCACGACGCTCTACGCCGGCATGAGGGAGCTGGACAGGATAGGGAAGAACATAACGACGCTCGAGGACCCCGTCGAGTATCACCTGGAGCGCATCAACCAGGTGAACGTGAACCCGAAGGCGGGCCTCACGTTCGCGAGCGGCCTCCGGTCGCTGCTCCGTCAGGACCCCGACGTGATTCTGATCGGCGAGATACGAGACGTCGAGACGGCCGATCTGGCGATCAGGAGCGCGCTCACGGGCCACATGGTGCTCTCGACCGTCCACGCGAACGACGCGTGCTCGACGGCCACGAGGCTGGTCGACATCGGGGTCGAACCGTACCTGGTGACCAGCGCAGTGGCGCTCGTCATGGCGCAGCGCCTGGTCAGGACGATCTGCCCGCACTGCAGGACCTCGTACGAGCCCGACCCGGCCAAGGTGCGGGCGCTCGGCGGAGACGAACTCGAAGGCGTCGAGTTCATGCACGGCGCCGGCTGCAAGCAGTGCCGCGGCCGGGGCTATCTGGGCAGGACGGCGGTCTTCGAGCTTCTCGAGCTCTCGCCGGAGCTGAATGAGCTGATCGTAGCGGGGGCCTCGGCCGACGCGCTTAGGAAACAGGCGATCGAAGAGGGATTCATCACGCTCAGGAGCAAC
Source organism: Candidatus Effluviviaceae Genus IV sp. (assembly GCA_014728245.1). GTDB lineage: Bacteria > Joyebacterota > Joyebacteria > Joyebacterales > Joyebacteraceae > WJLY01. Next base: position 13,421 of record WJLY01000144.1, on the reverse strand, counting down.
GCCATCGGCAAGGTGAAGGAAGGTATCACCACGGTGGAGGAAGCGCTGGGCGTGGTCACCGAGTTCGTATAGAGGAGACCTGGTCGTGGCCAAGTACAAGTACATAGCCAAGGACACAATGGGCGTCGAGACGACGAACGTGATCCACGCGGAATCCGCCGAGGCCGCGGTCGACTACCTCCATCGTGACGGGCTGGTCGTGCTGTCTATGCGGGAGAGCAGGGACAGCATGGCGACCAAGCTCGGGACGAAGTCGCTCTTCGGCGCGCACGTGCCGACCGCGTCGGTCTCGCTGTTTACCAAGCAGCTCTCCTCGATGCTCCACGCGGGACTGCCGCTGATCAGGGCGCTATACAGCCTTGCGCGCGAGGAGCAGCACCCGACGTTCGCGAATATTCTCGTTGCGGTGGCGAACGACATCGAGAGCGGAGAGGCTCTCTCCGCCGCCATGGCGAAGCACCCCGCGGCCTTCCCGAGGCTGTACGTCAGCATGATCAAGTCGGGAGAGCAGAGCGGGACGCTCGACACGATCATGGAGCATCTGGTCCGGTATATGCACAGGACCGAGAACATCAAGCGCAAGGTGAAGTCGGCGCTGTCGTACCCGGTCTTCGTCGTTGGGTTCGCGATCATCGCCTTCATCGTGCTCTTGATCAAAATCGTGCCGATGATGTCGTCGATCTACGAGAAGCTGGGCGCCGAACTGCCCGGGCCCACGAAAATCGTTCTCGCGGTCAGCGATTTTGCGACAAGCTACTTCTGGCTTCTGGTGTTCGTGGCGATCGCGCTCGTGATCGCCTACAGGCTTCTCAGACGGATACCGACGGGGCGCGTGATGCTCGACAAGGCCAAGCTCAAGATCCCGATCTTCGGGAAGATCCTGGAGAAGGTGGTCGTGGCGAAGTTTCTCAGGACCCTGGGCGTGCTGGTGGTCAGCGGGCTCCCGATACTCGAGTCGCTCGAGCTATCGGGCGGGGCATCCGGCAACGAGGTGATAGAGCGCGCGGCCGGCAAGATCGCGTTCCTGGTCTCGAAGGGCGGAAGCCTCTCCGCCGGGTTCCACGCGACGGGCGCGTTCCCGGAGACGGTCGTGCAGATGGTGTCGACGGGCGAGGAGACCGGCAAGCTGGGCGACATGCTCGCGTCCATCTCGGACCACTACGACGAGCAGGTCGAGAGCTCGGTCGAGGGCCTCGCGTCGGTGATCGAGCCGCTCATGATCGTGATCGTGGGCGGGCTCATAGCGGTGATGCTTGTGGCGATGTTCCTGCCCGTGTTCCACCTGGGCGGCGCGGTCAGGCAGGCGATGTAGCCCGGAAGGTAGTTGAGGGCACGCAGGAGTGCCTATCGAGAGGGATGGAATCGCAGCACAGGCAAGGGCTCACAGAGAGGACCGCGGAAGGGGGTGAGAAAGAGATGCGGCTTATGAGGAACCAGAAGGGCTTCACGCTCGTCGAGCTGATGGTAGTTGTCATCATCGTCCTGGTGCTCGCCGGCATTGCTGTCCCGGTCTACATGCACTACATCCAGGAGAGCAAGAAGGCGGAGGCTTACGCGACGATCGACGCTGTCGTGAGCGGCGCCATCGTGTACTTCCAGAAGAACAACACGTACGTGGGAGGCACGATGACCAACTTCATGGCGGCCGACGACGTCGGCAACGCTACGTACTTCACGTACGCCCTTTCGGATCTGGCGGCGACCGGCTTCACGGTGACCGCCACCGAGGCGGGTGACTGGGCGCCCGACGGCGCCACCATCGTGTGGACGCACAGCGGTGCCGCTGCTTCGAGCGGCGACGCCGGAACCGGATCGTTCTCCGAGTCCGGATGGTAGTAGTGAGCGGGCCGGGGCCCCGCGCGGGCCCCGGCTCAATCTCCCCCGAGGACCGCTTCAGGTCTCTCCGGGAGCAGGGCGCGGAAGACGGCGCGCTCTGGACACGAGATCGGAAGGCGCCCCTAAGCGGCGGGCGCGCGAACGAACGCGAAGGGAAGGACCACTTGAGGTTCACGCTTCGGAATGAGAGCGGCTACAGCCTGATCGAGATCCTGGTCTCGGTGATCGTGTTCTCGATAGCCATCGTCTTCGTCTTCCAGATGCTGTGGAGCGGTCAGACGACCGTCCAGATGGAAGGCGAGCGGAGGGTGGCTCTGCGCATGGCCGAGCTCAAGCTCGAGGAACTGAAGTACGCGGGCTACGCGTCGAGCGGGAGCGACACGGACTGGACGAGCCTCAACATGGATAGCGGAACACACCCGTCGGACCCGACTGTCACTCTCGACGGCCGGGCGACCGACGACACCGGGGACGACCTCGTCGGCTCGCTGCAGTGGGCCGTGCGGGAGACGACCTGGTCGATAGGCGGAGTGACGACGAGAGCGAAGATAGTGAACGTGGAGGTGGAGTGGCCCCAGGGTTCGCCCAGGGACCGCGTCGACCTCACGTCGCTGGTGGGGGAGTGAGATGTCGGTCGGACGCTTGCGGAAGCTCATGCGCGACTCCAGAGGAATGACGATCACCGAAGTGCTCATCTCGAGCATCGCCGGAGCGGTCGTCATAGCCGCGGTCGTGGGCATGTACATCACGTCTCTCGACGCCTGGGACCTCTCGGGCGCGCAGCTGGCGCTGCAGAGAAACGCCGACGTCGCGATGGAGTGGATCGTAAAGGACATACGGGCGGGCAGCAGCGTGACGATAGGTCCGCAGCAGGAGACGCTCACGATCTACAGGGCGACGGCGACGGGCGACAGCCTCATGGCGCGGTATTCGCTCGACGGGACCGAGCTCAAGAACATGCACAGCGTCGTCCTCACCGACAATGTGACCGAACTCCAGTTCACGTCGGGGAACGGCGTGAAGGTGTGGATCGAGATGACCCTCGAGGACGATCTGGGCACAACGAACGTTGACACCGACGACAAGGTGATCGAGCTCAGGTCGGTCGCCGTCTGCAGGAACCAGTCGCTCTACTAGGCGCGGGAGGGAGCAGTGCTCTTTGGATCGCGGACAAAGGTGACGGGACTCGACATCGGGTCGACCAGCGTTAAGGCCGCCACGCTCAGGCACGGGGCGGACGGCGCGACGCTGGTAGGGCTGGCCCTGGCCGAGATCCAGCCTTCGGAAGACCGGGAGAAGGCGGTGGCTGACGCGGTCAAGCTCGCTCTCGAAAAGGGAGGGGCCGCGAAGACCTCGCCGGTCGTGACCGCGGTCGCTGGCCCCGGCGTCAGCGTGAAGCACGTGACCTTCCCGGAGATGCCGAGACAGGCCCTCGCCGAATCGATCCGCTGGGAGGCCCGGAAGCACGTTCCCTTCGAGGGTAGCGACTTCGTGCTCGATTTTCAGCCGCTCGAGGGAGCGAACGGAGGAGAGGGCAACGGGGAGCTTCAGGTGCTGCTGGCGGCGGTCGAGACTCGGCTTCTGGACGAGCACGTGGGGCTTCTCGGCTCGGTCGGCGTGGAGCCCGACGCCGTTGACATAGCTCCGCTGGCGCTCATGAACGAGCTGGACGAGGAGGGACTCCTGAACGGCGAAGCGCTGGCCGCAATTGACCTGGGCGTGCAGGCCATCACGGTGGCCGTCTACCGCAGGGGAGGACTCTTCTTCGCGCGCTCGATACCGCTGGTCGCGGCTTCGGGCGGCCGTACGAAGCGCGGCGAAGGCGACGAGGACGATCAGGGCGACCAGAGGGAGCCGACGGCGGCGCGGGCCGGAGAGGGCGAAACGAAGCGGGCAACGTCCCCGGCCAGGAGCGACGACTCGTGGATGAAGATCATGCTGCGGGAGCTTCGGCGTTCGCTCACGTTCTACAACAACGAGACCGGCAAGCAGGGCATCGACAGGATCTACCTCACCGGTGGCCGGGCCCTGACGCCCGGCATCGACAGGCGGCTGCAGTCCGATCTGGGCGTGGCGACTGAGATCCTGAATCCGCTCGCGAACCTGACCGATGTCGGCGTGAACCTCGAGACCCTCGACGAGCAGGGTCCGAGGTTCGCTCTGGCGCTGGGACTGGCGAGGAGGCAGTAGACATTGCTCTTCAGAGTCAACATGTACCGACAGGGGCGCGAGAAGCGCCTGGAAGCCGTCCGTAGGGTCCATCGCACCGCGATCTTCGCGGTCGTGCTGAGCGTCAACGTGGTGGTCATCGGCCTCTTCACGTTCGCGGTCCTGATGTCGGACAGGGGGATCGCGGCGGCGGAGGTCCGGTTGTCTGCGACTGAGCAGGCGCTCGACAAGGTCGTCAGCGACCAGGGCGGGAGCACGACCGAGAGCGAGCTGGGGCTGTTCCGGCTTCGCGCCGAGCGCGTCCTCTGGAGCAGGGTAATGGAGACGATCGCCGGGCTTACGCCGAAGGAGATGTGGCTGCCCCGCATCAGGCTCTCCGAGAGCGACATCGGGGGCGGACTGAAGATCCAGGGCCTGAGGATCAGCGGGCGCATGAACGCGTCGAGCGAGGAAGACGGGATGAGGATCCTGATGGGCCTGGTGAACGGGCTCAGGGCGGACGCGTACTTCAGGGAGCACTTCCTGGAGCCCAGGCTGGTCAGATCGACCTGGCTGACGGAAGAGGGAAAGCGATTCCTCGAGTTCGACGCATTCACGCCGCTCAAGACACCGGAGGCGATGCAGTCGGGCGCCAGCATGATACCGGATTCGGGCTGGGACACGATAGACGACGCGGACGTGGAAACAGAAGAGTACCAGGATACGCAGACGGGAGCAGGTAGTGAAAGGACGAGTTAGGCTGGACCTCATAGTGGCGGTGGCCATTCTGCTCGCGCTCGCGGTCGCGAACGCAACCGTCTACGCGCCCAGGCGCAGGGAGTTTCGCGATCTGGCCGACAACCTGGCGCAGACCGAGAACGAGCTTCGCTACGTAGCGGGACACTCGGAGGCGCTCGCCCGGGTATCGGACTACCTGCCGCAGAGGACAGGCGAGGCGGGCGACCAGCGTTTCCTGGCCGGCGTCAGCGCGAAGATCGACGAGCTGGGCCTCGCGCTCAATCGCGTCGAGCCGAAGGGGGAGACGGCGTACGGCGAGTACGTGAAGCGCTCCTACAAGATGCAGATAGAGGGAGACTACGAGGGGCTGACGTCGTTCATGAGGTACGTGGAGGGGCTCTCGGACGTGGCGATCGTCGAGTCGTTCGACTGCCGATCGGGCGTTCTGGGCGCGGGCGCCAAGCACAGGGCCAGCCTCGAGATATCAGTGATCGGCTACTAGCATCGCGTCACATCCGTGCGGGGGGAAGACGGTGAACAAGAGGGCTCTGGGAATCACAGCGGTAGCGGTCATCCTGACGGCGGTGTCGGTCGTAATCGGCGCCAGGGCCATCATGGGTACCGCCGCCATGCTTCGGCAGACGAGAGGGGAAGGCGAGGCGGAGCCCGGCAACCTGGAGCGCACAGGAAGCGAGATCGAGATCCTCCTCGAGAGCATGGCTCAGGCGGCGGCATACGGGGACACGACCGCGGCCGACCGCGATCCCATGGTGCCCTACACTCCGCCCCGCAGGACCACCACGACCACGGCGCCCAGGGCGCCCAGAGGCCCCATCTACAAGGTGACGGCTGTCGTGATAGACGAGGAGAACCCGACGGCCGTCCTGATGGTAGACGGCGAGAGCAGAATCGTGCGCGTCGGAGAAGAGATCGAAGGCGGGCGCGTGACAGCAATAGAACATGAAGGAGTCACAATAGAGGGCGACGACGGCGTGGCCAAGCTCTACTCGCCCTCGGACTAGCGAGGAGGCAGACAGGTGAAACGGCTCACTAAAGCAACGATCGCCGTGCTCGTGCTGGGGATTCTGGCGACCGGCGCGAGCGGCGAGCTCCCGGGCGGCGAGAAGCTGGTCACGATCCGTGCCACGGAGACGCCGCTCATGGACGTGCTCGAAATCCTCTCCCAGAAGAGCGGTCTCAACATCGTGGCGAGCACCGAGGTGGAGGGCACGGTCATCTCGATCAATCTGACGGGCACGCCGGTCGAGGAGGCGCTCAATCTCATCGTGCGGGCCGCGGGACTGGGCTACGAGAGGGTAGGCAACTCGGTCCTGGTCGCGGACGAGGAGGCGCTCAAGCAGGAGACGGGACTCGGCACATACGTGATACCGCTGGAGTTCGCGGACGCGTTCGAGCTGGTCCCGGTCCTCGAGAAGATGATCGAGAAGGTCGCGGCCGATCCGGGCGGCAACCGGCTGATAGTGGTAGCGACGCCGGCCGAGATCGAGCAGATCAGGGGCGTGATCAAAGGTCTCGACGTTCCGCCCGTCCAGGTGCTCCTCGAGACCGAGGTCGTGGAGGTCTCGACCAACGACCTCACGGAGCTCGGAATCGACTGGACGAAGATCACGAACCAGAAGGTGATCTTCACGGAGGGCGACCCCGAGCTCTCGGATACCGACGCTATTCCCGACGAGATGGAGTATGGCTCCACGAAGTTCGACTGGGATAACGTCCACCGGCAGGCGAAGGCGCTCGACATCGCGCTCGACCTCCTGGAGAACGAGGGCAAGGCGAGGATACTGACGCGCGCCAAGCTGGCAACGCTGAACAACAGGCCGGCAGAGATACATATCGGTGACGTCATCCCGTACACGGTGACGGGCCTCACGACCAGCGGCGTCTACGAGGTCAAGGTCGAGAAGGAAGAGGTCGGCGTCAACATCAAGGTGACTCCCCGCGCCGCGGGCGACGGCCACATCACGGTGATCGTCGAGCCGAATGTCAGCACGATCGTAGGCTTCCGCGGGCCGAACGATGAGATCCCGTGGACCAAGGAGCGCAGGGCGACTACGCAGGTACGCGTGATGAACGGCGACACGTTCATGATCGCGGGCCTCCTGTCGGAGGACGAGAGCAACACGGTCCAGAAGGTGCCGCTTCTCGGCGACATACCGCTCCTGGGCTATCTGTTCCAGCACCACAAGATCGAGTCGAAGAACACAGATCTCATCATCAAGATCACCCCTCGCATTCTGGAGTAGCAGCGAGAGCGCCCTGACGCCGCGTACGCCGTCGGGGTTAGAGAGACCGAAGAGTCGAAGTGCGGTTCCTCATAGTGAGCCGCTAGAGAGGCGGGGCCCCGTGGTGGGGCCCCGTTTCCGTTTTCCCACGGGCGACCGCGGCGCCGACACGGGCGCCGTGTCGACGAACGCCACGAGTCACCCCGCTCCCGGCACCCACATTCAGCGCGGGTCGTCCGGCGCGCCGACCCGCCGCGCTCCGCTCCGCAAAGCGTCTGGTCATCCGCGCTCCCATCCGCTATACTCACCGGACACCTCACTGACCTGAGGAGGATCCCTGTGGAAGCGTACGATCTTATAGTCGTGGGGGCGGGGCCCGCGGGGCTCGCGGCGGGCCTGTACGCGGGGCGCTCCAGGCTCAACACGCTCGTGATGGAGTCGATGATGCCCGGGGGCCAGGCCGCCGTGACCGACGCGCTCGAGAACTACCCGGGCGTCGGCCTCATCAGCGGCCCGGAGCTCACTCAGAGGATGCTCGAGCAGATGAACGAGTTCGGCGCCGAGCTGGCGACCGGAGAGGTGACCGGTATAGACGCCCGGGACGGCGAGTTTTTCGTCGTGGCGGGCGGAGAGGAGCGCAGATCGAGGGCGCTCATCGCCGCGATGGGGACCAGATACCGCAGGCTCGGCGTCCCGGGCGAGAACGAGTTCGCGGGCCGAGGCGTATCGTACTGCGCGACCTGTGACGGTCCCTTCTACAAGGAACAGGAGGTCGCGGTCGTCGGCGGCGGCGACAGCGCGCTCCAGGAGGCGCTCTTCCTGACGCGGTTCGCGAGCAAGGTCTACCTCATTCACAGGAGGGACGAGTTCCGGGCGGTTCCCGTCCTGGGGGAGCGCGTTCGCGCGCACGACTCGATAGAGTGTCTGTGCAGCCATGTCTTGAAGTCGATCAAGGGCGAGAGCGGTGTCGACTCGCTCGAGCTTCTCAACAAGAAGACGGACGAGACCAGGGAGCTTGCGGTGCCCGGTGTCTTCATCTTCATCGGGCTCGAGCCTCGCACGGACCTCCTGAGAGGGGTCGTCGAGCTCGACGAGGCCGGTTTCGTTCCGACCGACCAGGACATGAAGACGAACGTGCGCGGCCTGCTCGCGGCGGGAGACTGTCGCGTCAAGGCCCTGAGACAGGTATCGACGGCCGTCGGCGACGGTGCCACGGCTGCTTTCACGGCATACAGGTACGTAGAGGAAGGCGAATGGTAGCGCCGGCGGCCGCCGGGACCGAGGGAGGTCCGGGCGCCGGGCCAGACGGGCGCAATGGAGGTGAGGCGTGAAGGAGATTCTGAAGGGGGCCCTGGAGGACCTCAAGCGGAAAGGCGTCGAGTACGCCGACGCCAGGAGGGTCCGGAGGCTCACCGAGATACTCGTGATGAAGAACGGCGTGCTGGAGACGGCGTCGCTCAATGAGTCGGAGGGGTTCGGCATCCGGGTGCTCAGCGCCGGGGCCTGGGGGTTCTCCTCCAGCTCCGAGCTCACGCCGGAGAAGGTGGCCGAGACCGCCGACCGGGCGCTCGCCATAGCGAAGGCCAGCGCGAAGGTCGGAGACCAGCGCGTGGTCCTCGACGGCCAGCGCGCCATCGTCGACACGTACGAGAACGGCGTCAAGGAGGACCCGTTCGAGGTCCCTCTCGCGGACAAGCTTGCGATTCTGTCGGGAGCCTGTGACGGGATGTCGCGGACGGACGAGGTCAAGTTCGCCACCGCGTCGCTTCTCTCGTGGAGAACCGAGAAGCTGTTCCTGAGCACCGAGGGCAGCGACATAGAGCAGACGATCGTCGAGACCGGCGGCGGCATCGCGGCGACGGCGATGAACGGCGAGGACCGCCAGACGCGTTCGTATCCGGCAAGCTTCCGCGGGGATTACTCAACGGCAGGCTTCGAGTTCACGCGGTCGCTCGATCTCGTAGGGAACGCCGAGCGCACCGGACGGGAGGCGGCCGAGCTTCTGACCGCCGACGAGTGCCCGGCCAGGAACACGACGCTCATTCTCGGCGGGACGCAGCTCGCGCTGCAGGTGCACGAGTCCTGCGGGCACCCGATAGAGCTGGACCGCGTGTTCGGGACCGAGGCGTCTTACGCGGGAACGAGCTTCATGACGGTCGACAAGCTCCAGGAGCTTCGTTACGGCTCGGACATCGTCAACATCGTCGCCGACGCGACGGAGCCGGGGGGACTCGGGAGCTTCGGCTACGACGACGAGGGCGTGCCCGCCCAGAGGGCCGAGATAGTGAAGGACGGCCTCTTCGTGGGCTATCTCATGAGCCGGGAGACGGCGCCCAGGATCGGCCTCAGGAGCAACGGCACGATGCGCGCGGACGGATGGAACAGGATCCCCCTCATCCGAATGACGAACATCAATCTCCTTCCGCGCGAGGGGACGCTCGATGAGATCATCGCCGACACCAAGGACGGCATCTACATGGACTCGAACAAGAGCTGGAGCATCGACCAGAGGCGGATCAACTTCCAGTTCGGGTGCGAGTTCGCGTGGGAGATCAAGGACGGGAAGAAGGTCAGACTTCTGAAGAACCCGGTCTACACCGGAATCACCCCGCAGTTCTGGGGCGGTTGCGACGCGATCGCCGGGTCTTCCGAATGGCACATCTGGGGCATACCGAGCTGTGGCAAGGGCGAGCCGGGACAGTCGGCGCACGTCGGGCACGGCGTGTCGCCCGCCAGGTTCAGGAACGTCGAAGTGGGGGTTAGAAAATGATACCTGAGAAAGAGCTGCTCTCGCTTCTGACGGACGCGCTCGAGAAGTCGCCGGCCGACGGCACAGAGCTTATGGCCTACGGCGTGGACTCCTCGCTCACGAGGTTCGCCGATTCGGGCATCCATCAGAACGTGCACGAGAACGATCACTCTGTCGTGGCTCGCGTGGCCGTGGGGAAGCGCATAGGCGTTACGGAGACCAACAAGCTCGCCCCGGCCTCCATCTCGAAGGCTATAGAGCGGGCCGTGGCCATGGCGAAGGAGAGCCCGGAGGAGGAGGACTTCCCGGGGTTTCCCGAGACAGAGCAGGCGCCCGAGGTTCCGTCTTACGACCAGGCTACGGCGGAGGCGACGCCCGATCGCAGGGCCGAGGGCGTGGCGACTGCGGCCCGGATCGCGGGAGAGAAGAACCTGAAGGTGTCCGGCGCCTTCCGCACCAGCAACGCTTCGGTCGCGGTCGTGTCGACCGCGGGAACGAGACAGCACTACGACGCCACCGACGCGTTTCTGTCGGTATTAGCGATCGGCGACGGCGGGGAGTCCGGTTCCCAGGAGGGCTACGCGGTCTCGGTCGACGACATCGACATAGAGGGCGTGACGCGGTCGGCCGTCGACAAGTGCGTCGCGGCGAAGAACCCGGTCGACCTCGCGCCCGGCGAGTTCGACGTCATCCTGGAGCCCAGGGCGACCGCCGAGATCATGTCGTGGCTCTCGTTCACGGCGTTCGGCGCGAAGGAGGTGCAGGAAGGGCGGAGCTTCATGGCCGGGAGGATCGGCGAGAAGGTCATGCACGACTCCATAACCATCTACGACGACGGCCGAGACCCGGAGGGCGTGCCGATCCCGTTCGATTTCGAGGGCGTGCCGAAGAAGCGCGTGGTCATGATAGAGAACGGCGTCGCCCGCGGACCGGTCTACGACTCCCTAACCGCGGCCAGGGACGGCGTGGAGTCGACAGGACACGCCGGCGTGGCCACGTTCCGGGGAGGCCCGGGCCCTTCAAACCTCTTCATCGCGGCCGGCGAGGACGACATGGAGGCGCTGCTCTCCAGGGTCAAGCGCGGGCTTCTGGTCACCCGATTCCACTACCTCAACGGGCTCCTCGACACGAAGAGGGCCCTCTTCACCGGGATGACGCGCGACGGGACGTTCCTCATCGAGAACGGCAAGATGACGAATTCCGTCAAGAATCTGCGATTCACCGACAGCATGCTGCGCGCCTACTCCAACGTGGACGGCGTCACGAAGGACCGCCAGAGCGTGGGAGGGAACTGGGGCGGCATAGGGTCGGTGACCGTGCCCGCGGTCCTGGTCAGGGACTTCAAGTTCACGGGAGCGACCGAGTTCTAGGCGGCCCTGGTTGCGCGAGGCGGGCGACGGGACTTCGGCGCTTCCGGATGCCGGGGCCGGAGAAACCGGACTCCCGACGTCGAGGATTCGAGGGGGAGGCTCTGCTCGCGTCTTCCTCGACGCGGCACTAAACGGTCGGGCGGCCCGCGAGGTCTAACGGACGAAAGCCAATAGACCCCGTGGGCTTGCGGTCGACGGCTCTTCGAGCCGCCGATGTGGCGGCGCGGCCCGCGGGGTCGCTTGAAATCGCGGCCTCGTCTACTATCATGTCGTAGCGCGCACGCGGCGCTGCGTGACCGTGCCTCCTTGCCCGCGGGATTCCTCGCGGACGTGGTCGCGGCAGCGCGGCGCCTTGCCCTTCCGGTTCATGGGGGAAAGGAGGAGCGGTTGTACGCTGACATCAAGGCGATCGGCGAGCGTATCGAGAGAGAGAGCGGCTTCGTCACGACCCTTCTCTCTGAGATCGACAAGGTCATAGTCGGCCAGCGCTACATGATCGAGCGGCTCCTGATCGGCCTTTTGGCCGACGGGCACGTTCTCATCGAGGGCGTTCCCGGCCTTGCGAAGACCCTGGCCGTGCGTACGCTTTCGCGCGCCATAGACACCACCTTCCAGCGTATTCAGTTCACCCCTGATCTGCTGCCGGCGGACCTCATAGGGACGCTCGTGTACAACCCGGAGACGGGCGGCTTCACCACGAAGAGGGGGCCGATCTTTGCCAACATCATCCTCGCGGACGAGATCAACCGCGCTCCCGCCAAGGTCCAGAGCGCGCTCCTAGAGGCGATGCAGGAGAGGCAGGTCACGATCGGCGACGAGACTCACAAGCTGGACAGCCCGTTTCTCGTGCTTGCCACGCAGAACCCGATCGAGCAGGAGGGCACGTATCCTCTTCCGGAGGCGCAGGTCGACCGCTTCATGCTCAAGCTTCGAGTCACCTACCCGACCAGGGAGGAGGAGCTCGAGATCATGGATCGGATGGCGGGCGGCACGGAGCCCGTGGCGTCGGCGGTCGTCACGCCAGACCGGATACTCCAGGCGCGGAGCCTCGTGACCGACGTGTACGTCGACGAGAAGATCAAGAAGTACATTCTGGACATCGTGTTCGCGACGCGCGAGCCGTCCGAGTTCGGCCTCGACCTCGCGGACCTCATCGCATACGGCGCGTCGCCGCGCGCCTCGATCTACCTGTCGATAGCCGCGCGCGCGCACGCGTTCCTGCAGAGACGGGCCTACGTGACGCCTGAGGACATCAAAGCGATCGCCATGGACGTGCTCAGGCATCGCGTGATCGTCACCTACGAGGCGGAGGCCGAGGAGCTGACGTCGGAGGACGTCGTTCAGCGGATACTTGACAACGTAGAGGTTCCTTAGAGCCAAGGTTCCTTCAAGCCCGGTTTCGAGAAACGTGATCCCGAGAGAGATAATCAGGAAGATACGCCGGATAGAGATCCGGACGAAGCGCCTCGTGGATGAGGTGTTCTCCGGCGAGTATCAGAGCGTCTTCAAGGGCCGCGGCATGGAGTTCTCCGAGGTCAGGGAGTACCTGCCGGGCGACGACGTGCGCACGATCGACTGGAACGTGACCGCCCGCACGGGGCACCCGTTCGTCAAGAAGTTCGAGGAGGAACGGGAGCTGACGATCATGTTCCTCGTGGACGCCAGCGCGTCGGGCGGGTTCGGCACGGTCGCCAGGACCAAGGCCGAGCTCATTGCCGAGCTGTGCGCGCTCCTGGCGTTCTCGGCGACGCGGAACAACGATCGCGTAGGGCTTGTCATCTTCACCGACCGCGTTGAGAAGGTCGTGCCGCCGAGGAAGGGACGCACGCACGTGCTGCGCGTGGTCCGGGAGCTTCTCTTCCACCGGCCGGAGGGACGAGGCACCGACATAGCGGGAGCGCTCGAGTACCTGACGGGCGTAGTCAGGCGTCACGCGATCGTCTTCCTCGTGAGCGACTTCCTGGCGGCGGACTACGAGAAGAGGCTCTCCGTCGCGAACCGGCGCTACGATCTGATAGCGGTCGAGGTGGCGGACCCGAGAGAGGACGAGCTTCCGCGCCTGGGGCTCGTCGAGATGGAGGACCCCGAATCCGGTGAGCGGGTCGTCGTCGACACGGGCGATCGGGCGTTCCTCGAGCGGTTCCACGAGCGCAGGGCGCGCGAGGCGGAGGAACGTCGCCGCCTCTTCCGCAGGCTGGGCGTCGATTCCATCAACGTATCGACCGACCGTGACTACGTGGAGCCGCTGGAGAAGTTCTTCCGGACGCGCTCGCGCCGCGCGGGGCCGGCGGTGTCGGCTGGAGGGCGAAGATGAGCGGGAAGCGGCTCGCGTGCGCG
>WJLY01000017.1 GCA_014728245.1 Candidatus Effluviviaceae Genus IV sp. | reverse complement strand
GCCAACGCGAGCGGGGCTCGCGCCGGTTCAGTATACGTCATCGATCCCGACTCCCTGTCGAGCGCCGGAGCGCCCGCCGACATCGCAGACGTGTGCAGCGTCACGATTGAGGGCCGGTCCGAGGGCGACGCGCTCCGGGGCATCGCCGTCCTCCCGGCATTGGGCAAAGCGGGTCCGCTTCTGGCCGTCGGAGCGTACCACGCAGACGGTCCCTCTGAGAAGGACATCGACTCGGGCAAGGTCTATCTGATAGACGCCGGGTCGCTCTCGGGACCGCGCATCTCGCTCGCCGACTCCGATTTCCCCGTGATCGTAGGGCCGAACCCGCGTTCCCTGCTCGGCAGGTCGCTCGCGACCGGCGACGTCGACGGCGATGGTCTGGATGATCTCGCTCTCTCCGCGTACGCCAGCAGAGGAGACGGCTCGAAGGCCGACGCTTCCGGTGAGGTCTTCCTGTTATACGGGGTAGAGACGGCCCCTTCCGAGGATCTCAATCTGGCCGACGACTCTCTTCCCCGCTTCAGGAGCGCTTCGAGGTGGGACCTCTTCGGGCTTCCTCTGGCGCTTTGTGACCTGAACGGCGACGGGCGTTCCGAACTGATCGTCGCCGCTCAGTTCGCCGATTTCGAGGACAAGGAGCGCAGACGATGCGGGCGCGTGTACGTGTTCTGGGGAGGCCCGAGGTCCGTGATAGACGTGAAGACGGGGAAGGCGGAGTTGGCGGACGTCACCGTGACAGGGCCCGAGGCTTTCGGGGCGATCGGGGGGGCGCTTGAGACCGCGTCGATAAGCGGCAGATACCCCGATCTCCTGATAGGCGCGCCCGACGCGGGCGCGTCGCCCGGACGCGAGGCCTCCGGCATGGTGGCGCTGGTGCCCTCGTCGCTTCTCTCCGCGCGCTAGGGCGCATCGGAAGGCCGCCGTGCCCGGCGTCGTTCAGCGCACTTCCACAACGTCGCCGGGCGAAAGCTCGTGATCGAGTCCGACCTCCTGTCCGGGGAAGGCGGCGGACGCGCCCCAGACCTTTGCTCTCCTGGCCCGACGTGCGAGTTCGTGATGGACGCGGTCGGCGAGATCTCTCACCGTCGCTCCTTCTCTCAATGCGTACGTCACCGGCTCCTCCGGCTCAGCCGGGTCCCTAGCCGCAACAACGATCATCCCGAGAAGCGCGCAGAGCTTTTCGACGGCGTCGTCGAACCCGTCGTCCTCGAGCGGATGGAGCGTCACCGACGCGCCCGGGCGCAGCCGCCGCGGGGTATCTCGCGCCCCTTCGCGAGCCACGTCCGCGCGCGTCGCGAAGATCATGGAGCGCCGGCAGTCACCGTCCGCTCCCCCTGCGGCCTCCGCCCTGCCGTAGACCGGACGCACGCCCATCTCACCAAGCCGCTCCTCGAGGATCAGAAGCGACCTCTCGACGTCGCCCGTGAGATCTATCACAAGACCCAGCAGGGTCGCGTTCCGAACGGCCTCCTTCAGTCCGGACGAGTACGAAAGCGTCGAGATCGGCTCGTTCGCCACGGGGGGAAGATCTATGATCTCGAACGCGATCTCACCCGATCTCATCATGACGACGTTCGGCTTGAGCGTGGAGAACGGGTAGTCGGCCGACTCCACCACAGAGCCGGAAAGCGACGACGCAAGCGTCGACTTGCCCGAGTTGGGCAGCCCCACCAGGGCCACGCTGCCGAGGCCCCTCTTCCGTATACAGAACGGATCACGCTCTACGCCGCGGTCCGACCTGACGTCCATGACCCGGCGGAGTTCCGCCAGGCGCGCCTCGTACTTCTTCCTGAGTTCCTGGTAGGGCCCTTTGAACTCCGGCCAGTCCCGAAGGTAGCCCTCCAGGATCCGGATCTCCTCCGCGGGCGACTTGCCCCTGGTCTCCCGCGCTATCTTCTTCTTGATGTCGCGGTGGCTCATCGGCATGAGCTTGCCCCGGCCCCCTTGTCTGCGTTGAAGACCTTCCAGTACATCGTCTCGGACCCCTCGGCTTCACCATCGGAGAAGCCGACCCGCTTCATGACCCTGACCACGAACGCGTCTGCGTCCCGCTCCTGGTTCCTCCGCCCCGCCTTCGCCAGGTAGTAGTGCCCCCACTCGTGACACGTCAGGTACCAGGCCGCCAGCACGCAGGTCTCCCGATCGGACTGCGCCATATGGTAGAGGTTGTGAACGAATCCGAAGTCGTAGACGGGTATCACGGCCTTGTGATGATCCTCGGTGAGCGTTACCTGGCCTCCGGTCGTGTCCCAGTGTCTGAGCCGCAACGACCTGGACGAGTACCCGTCCCGGATCTTGAGCGACCGGAACACGAGCGACCCCACCTGGCTGTGAACGGTGGCCATGTAGCGGAAGCCGGAACGCACCTTGCGAATCCAGGCGACCTCGCTCTCGAGTTTCTGGCTCAACCAAACCCCCCTGTTCTCGCACGGGCAATATCCTAGCACAGGACCGGAGCGGGAAGAACTCGCAACGCGCCCCGGTCCCCTCGGGCCGCCGCTCGACGGCGCCGCCTTTGGCCCCCCGCGCCCGACGCGGCGAAAAAGAAGAGGGCGACCCGCTAGGGCCGCCCTCTTCCTGCGCTTCTCGCTACGGGCTTGTGCTACTTGAGGTACATCAGCTTGCCGCTGGCCGTGAGACCGTCGACATTGAGTCTGGCGAAATAGACGCCGGCCGCGACCTTCTCGCCTTTGCCGTCGAGTCCGTCCCACACGGCAATGCCGTCGCCCGACGGCATCTGCTCGTTCACGAGCTTCCTGACCTCACGTCCCTTAACGTCGTAGATCGTGACGTCGACCAGCCCGCCTCCGGCGGGTACCGTGTACGCGATCGAGGTCGCGCCCGTGAACGGATTGGGGCTCGCGGGCTTGAGCGCCAGCTCGTGCACCGCCTCCTCCACGCCCGTCTCGGTCTGATTGGCGTCGTACAGATACGACATGTCGTTGACGTTATCAGTCTGGTTCGCGACAATGAGCGTCACGTATGAGAGCGTGTCCCAGCCTTCCACCGTCATCTCGCCGTTGCCCATCATGTTGAGCGAGAACTCCCCGTACTCGGCCGTGTTCCCGCTCTGGTCTCTCGTCGCGAGGAACGCCGCGTTGGGGACCGAGCCGGGCCACGGGCCGTCGTACGCGATCTGCAGCGCGTCGTACCCGCCGGCGCCCTGGCTGAACCTGATGTAGTTGGCGCCGAAGTGGTCGGGCAGATAGGTGGAATAGGGCGCGCCATCTTCGACCGGGTACAGGCTGTACTGCATCGTCGTGGCCACGAGCGGCCAGGTGGAACCCTCGTCGTAATGGGCGCCGTCGCACCGCGCACCCGTGAAGAAGTTCCAGAGAGCGAAGTCGGCGTACGCTTCCTCTATGCTGGAGCCGTAGCCGCCCAGCACGACGTCTATGTGCTGCATCGTCTGGAGGCCGCCCTCGCAGGCGGACCAGTTCTCGCGGATTATGTCTGCGCCGTAGTTCTCCGCCAGGTAGAAGTTCCAGATGCAGGAACCGTAGATTCGAAGCCCCGACACGTCGTTCCACTCTATCGACCTGTAGGGCTTGCTCGTGAAGTAGGCGATGTACTGCGTGTAGTCGTTGATGCTGTCGTAGATGTGGTCTTCCATCCAGACCGAGGTGCACTCCTTGTACCAGACGTCCTCACTGTAATCATGCGCGTTCTGGAGCGCGTGGCAGAACTCGTGCGCCACGGTCACCTTCATCGGGTCCTGCGGATCTGCATACCCGAAGCCGGCGTAGTCGTTGTCGATCACGACGAAGCTCGTGCAATCGGTCTCCGGCGTGGACGGAACGGTGTAGCAGCCCTCGCAGTATCCGTAGACCCCGGACAGGTTCTGGACGTAGATGTCGTAAAGATCGTTCCCGCCGCCGCCGTCGGGATCGCCGCCGTCAGCAGGCGGAGGGTTGAACCCCAGCCTGTCGACTTCCTCGTTCCACGAGTTCTCGGCAGCCGTGGCGATCGCGTCACGGTATGTCGTGTCCGGCCAGTTCAGGATCTTGTGAGTGCCGGATGTGTTGTAGTGGATCCGGAAGTGGTCCGTCTCTATGTAGTCGGTGCAACTGGGACGCGCGCGAAGCGAACGGATCTCATCGGCTACTTCCGGCGACAGCTCGTCGATCACCCTGTCAATCTCGTCGGCGATGGGAACGCCGCACTTGTCGATCCTGCCTCCCCTGTAACTGTCGGGCAGCCTGTCCGGAGCATAGAGGGCATACGCCTTGAGGAGCATCTTCCGGTCGAGATCTATGTCCCCGCTGTCGTAGGCCTCCTGGATGATCGCCCGCGAAGTCGCCTCGGCGCGGTCGAGCTTCGCGGCCGAGGGGATCACCAGGAGAGAGACGACCGCGAGGGCGATCACAGTCAGCAAGATTCCGTTCCGCATCACTTACCTCCGTTCGCTGATGCGCTTCAGTAAGGGGTATCCGTCTCCAAGTTCCCATTCTATCACAAGATAGCAACGGCGTCAAGGAACAGCGCCGCGCCGCTCAGTCCCCGGAGCGCGCAGGGCGCCAACCGCCGCGTCTCCTTGACCCCCAATATGCACGCGGCTATAGTGTTTCGCAATGGCCACTCCAAAAGCAGCCCACGGCGTCTCCTTCCTCAGACGGAGACGCGGAATACCGCTCTTCACGGTGTTCGGCATCCGCATCATCGCGGACTACAGCTGGTTCCTGATCGTCGCTCTCATCGCCGTCACGTTGAGCATCGGCTGGTTCCCCACCGAGCTGCCCGGCCGCTCCCCCCTCCAGTACTGGCTTCTGGGCCTCATCACGGCCCTCTTCTTCTTCGCGTCGGTCCTCGTCCACGAGCTCTCGCATAGTGTGGTCGCGGTGTTGCGAGGCATCCCCGTGCGGAGGATAACGCTCTTCCTCTTCGGGGGCGTCGCGGAGATCACGAAAGAGCCCACGGACCCCTCCACCGAACTCAGAGTAGCAATAGCCGGGCCCGCCATGAGCGCGGTGCTCGCCGCGGGATTCTGGATCTCCTATCTGCTGGTGGGCACGGGGGGAAACAGGCCGGGGCTTGAACTTGCGCTCATGTACCTGGCGTGGGCCAACTCGCTGCTCCTTGCGTTCAATCTCCTCCCCGGGCTTCCGCTCGACGGCGGGCGCATCGTGCGCGCGCTCCTGTGGAAGGGATCGGGGAGCCTGCGCCGCGCCACTCTCATAGCCAGTACGTCCGGCAAGGTGATAGCCGGGCTGCTCGCCGCGCTTGGCGTTCTTGCTCTGCTCACGAAGACCGCCATCATACCCGGGCTGTGGTTCATATTCATCGCGCTCTTCCTGAGCCGCACGGCCGACACGAGCTACAAGCACGTGCTGATGAGGGAAGCCCTCAGGGGGATCAGTATCTCGAGCATCATGGTCACCGACGTTGTCGCCGTGCCGCCCGACATCACCCTCTCCGAGCTGATCGACTCGTACCTCCTGCGGCATCACTACACGGCGTATCCGGTGGTAGAGTCGGGACGGCCGCTAGGCGTCATCTCTGTCGGGCTCGTCAAGCGCGTTCCCCGCGCCACGTGGCGCTCGACGACCGTGAGGGAGGCGATGCAACCGGTCTCCGAGGAGATCGCGCTCTCGCCCGATGACGCGCTGCCCGAGGCGATGCACAAGATGTCCGTCTCGGGACTGAGCAAGCTGCTCGTCATCGAGGATGAGGAACTCGTGGGAGTGGTCACGAAGCGCGACATCGCCACCTACCTGCAGATCCGCTCGGACCTGTCGAGATAGACGCGGCCCCGGGCACCCCCTGACCATCCGGGCGCCGGCCACGCCGGGCCGCTAAGAGAAGCG
>WJLY01000143.1 GCA_014728245.1 Candidatus Effluviviaceae Genus IV sp. | reverse complement strand
GTCCTAACCTTCGGGTTGAGACTTCCCGCGCAATCGGGGGAAACAGGAAAGGGGGGCTCTGATGCGCGGAAGCTAGGGAGGAGGTCGGAGTCGTGCAGTCCGGGGGATGGGGCGTGCCGCCGGGCCGCAGGCTTGTTCGGAGTCTCTTGTGAAACCGAAAGGAAGAAGACCCATGAAGAGGCGACTTGCAGTGTTGGCGATGTCGATCGCCCTGCTCGGTGCGAACGCGCGCGCCCAGCTCGGCGTGGAGATGTCCGGGGGGATAGATGTCTGGCTGGACTGGGTGACCGAGGACGACGGGACGAACGAGTACAAGACGCACGACCAGGACCTCGATATGGCTCTGAAGTTCAAGTACGCGCCGAGCGAGACGATCGCGATGAAGGCGAAGCTCGACGTGGAGGATACGGCCACGGACGGCGACCTCCTCGAGGAGGCGTACATCACCTGGTCGAACGTGGGGAGCCCCGCCTCGCCCTTGAGCATCACCTTCGGGCGGAAGGAGCTCGAGTTCGGGCAGGACAAGTACCTCTGGGAGACCGAGCTCAATACGCACCTCTGGGGCGAGATCGACAACAGGCTGGCGCTGGAGTTCGGAGTGAAGGCCGGCGACAGGGCCAAGGTATACCTCACGAACTGGCAGGACACGACCGACACCTACACCACCGGGAGCGGCGACGAGGAGCCCAGGGACGGCTTCCTCTTCCAGTCCTACGCCCTCAAGGGCGAGGTGGCGCTCGCCCGCGGGCTCGACCTCAACCTGAGTTACGCGAACATCCACGACGAAGGCGATACCGGCGCCGGCGAGACGCAGGACCAGGGCCGCCTGAGCGCGGGGGTCGTCTACTCGGACGAGCAGCTCGGGCTCACGGCCTTCTTCGAGTATCTGATGGTCACGGGATCGCGCGCGCTCACGGGGACGGACGAGTACGGCTTCACCGGGCCCAACCTCGACGGCAACGACGGCGGCGTCATGCAGATCGGCGCGCGCTACGCCTTCGGCCTGGAGAAGAAGATGGAGGTCGGCCTCTTCTACGAGACGGCCGCCTTCGATACGGGCGGCACGGACACCGTGGACCGCTCGGCGGTGGTACTGGGCTTCGGGTACAGCCCGCACAAGAGGAACACGATACTGATCGAATACGTCTCGGAGAGCGACGACCTCGGCGACATCGACAGGAGCACCATCACGACCGGCGTCACGTGCAAGTTCTAGGGCCGCCCCGAGCTCCGCCGCGGGACGGGGTTTCGCGGGGGGCTAACCGGCGGCTAACGCGCAGCTAACAATCGGATTGTAGGCAGCAGGGGCCTGGAAAGGAGACGGACCATGCTCGGACGGAGAGAGTTGACGCGCGGAGCGCTGGCGACGGTCGCGGCGGCCCTCCTTGTCGCCGGCGCGGGCTGCAGGAAGCGGCAGAGGCCCGGAGGCGTGGAGGGGCCGAGCGGCAAGCTGACGATAGTCGGCTCGACGACGCTGCTGGAGGTCTCCCAGAAGTGGGCTGAGGCCTTCGAGAAGAAGCACCCCGCCGTGCGTGTCTCGGTCGCGGGCGGCGGCTCGGGCGTCGGGATCAAGACGCTACTGAACGAGTCCTGCGATGTGGCCAACGCCTCGCGCAAGGCCAAGGAGAAGGAGCACAGGGCCGCCTCCGCGAAGGGGATGCGGCTCCACTGCACGGTCGTCGCGAAGGACGGGATAGCGGTCATCGTGAACCCCGCGAACCCCGTGACCGGCCTCGAGATGTCCGAGCTCAAGGGCCTCTTCCAGGGGCACACGAAGGACTGGAGCCGCCTCTCGCCCGGCTTCGACCGGGATGTCGTGGTCATAAACAGGGAGTCGACCTCGGGCACCTACGGCTCGTTCCAGGAACTCGCGCTCGATAAGGAAGAGTTCATGAAGGGCGCGAAGGAGGTCCAGTCGAACGCCGCCGTCGTCCAGACGGTCGCGACCACGCCGGGAGGCATCGGGTACTGCGGGCTCGGCTACTACGAGAACGCCAAGGACAAGGTGAAGGGCCTCGCGATCGACGGGGTCGCGCCGTCGGTGAAGACCGTGGTCGACGGGAGCTACCCGATCTCGCGCGACCTCAACTGCTATACGAACGGGATGCCCGACGGTCTCGAGATCCCCTACTTCGACTTCGTCCTGGGACGCGAGGGACAGAAGATTGTGCGGGAGATGGACTTCGTGCCGCTGCAGTAGCGGCGGTTAGGTTGAAGCCGTCGTGTGGAAAGACCATGCCGTCAAGTACGTCCTGATGGGCGCGGCTTCCGCGAGCATCCTGATCGTCGCCTTGATCTTCGTCTTCCTCGCGAAGGAGGCCGCGCCCATGGCCGCCGCCGACAGGCAGGTGGCTGTCGTCGTCAACAGGCGGAACCCCGTCGGCGAGGTATCCATCGAGCAGGCCAGGAGCCTGTTCGAGGGCCGCATAGCGAACTGGCGCGAGCTCGGCGGGCCGGACCGGCCGGTCAGACTGCTCACGCGCGCGGAGTTCACGGGCGAGCACCTCCACTTCAAGGAAGAGGTGATGGAGGGCCGGCGACCGGCGGAAGATGCGGAGCGCCTCTCCTCCGACTACGCGCTCGTCGACGCCGTGGCTGAGGAGGAGTGGGCGGTCGCGCACGTGCCGCTCTTCCATGCGGAGCAGGCGGGAGACTCCGTGAAGAGCGTACTGATCGTCGCCGACAGGCGGGGACTTCTGCGGCTCCTGGGCACGGAGTGGCTGCCGGTCACCGGCGTCCCGGGCCGCGAGAAGTACGGCATCCTGCCCCTCGTGACCGGGAGCATACTGGTGACGATACTAGCCACCGTCATCGCCGTGCCCTTCGGCGTGACGGGGGCGGTCTACCTCTCGGAGGTGGCCTCGCCCCGGGAGCGCGAGATACTGAAACCCGTCATAGAGCTCATCGCCGGGATACCGTCCGTCGTCCTCGGCTTCTTCGGCCTGGTCGTGCTCTCGCCGCTGCTGCAGAAGGTCTTCAACCTGAACTCCGGGCTCACCGCGCTGACAGGCGCGCTCATGCTCGCCTTCATGGCGGTGCCGACGATCATGTCCATCTCGGAGGACGCGATAAGGAGCGTACCCCGGTCGTACAGGCAGGCCTCGCTCGCCCTCGGTGCGAGCCGCCTGGAGACCGTCTGGAAAGTGACCGTTCCCGCGGCGCTCTCCGGCATACTGGCCGCGGTCATGCTGGGCATGGGGCGCGTCGTCGGCGAGACGATGGCCGTCCTCATGGTGACCGGAAACGCGCCCGTGCTGACGGCGTCGCCGTTCGAGTCCGTGCTCACGATGACCGCAGCCATCGCCAAGGAGATGGGCGACGCGGTCCACGGCGGCACGCACTACAGCGCGCTGTTCTGCATCGGCGTTGTCCTTCTCGTCATGACCTTCGGGCTGAACGTGCTGGCCCGGAGGATCCTATCGAAGCACGGGATGAGGTGATCCGCCGTGGCTCCCTCCGCGATGGAACGCAAGCGCAGGGTGGAGAGGGCCTTCTTCCTCGCCTTCAGGGCCGTCACCTACGCGGTGGTGGCGCTGATCGCGCTGGTCGTCCTGACGGTGCTCGTGAGGGGCGCTGGTGCGCTCGGCTGGGAGTTCCTCACCGGCTTCCCGAGGGAGGCGGGCTCGGAGGGCGGCATACTTCCCGCCGTGGTGGGGACGCTCTGGCTCCTCGCGGGCACGGTTCTGATCGCGCTGCCGCTCGGCATGGGGGCGGCGGTCTACCTCTCGGAGTACGCGCGGGACGGCCGCTTCCTCAGGACGGTGAGGCTCGCCATAGTGACCCTGGCGGGCGTCCCCTCGATCGTCTTCGGCCTGTTCGGCCTGGGGCTCTTCGTGACCTTCATGGGCTTCGGCCGGTCGGTGATCGCGGGGAGCCTCACGCTCGCGTGCATGATACTGCCGACGATAATCGTCGCGAGCGAGGAGGCCCTGCGCGCCGTGCCGAAGTCGTTCAGGGAGGGCTCCCTCGCGCTCGGCGCGACGAAGTGGCAGACCATCCGCAGGAACGTGCTGCCGTATGCCGTTCCGGGGATGATCACGGGGTCCATCCTGGGGGTCGGCCGAGCGGCTGGCGAGACCGCGCCCATCATGTTCACCGCGGCGGTGGCGTGGAC
>WJLY01000142.1 GCA_014728245.1 Candidatus Effluviviaceae Genus IV sp. | reverse complement strand
TGATCGAAGGCGAAGGGGACTTCTACGGGACCACCAAGTCGATCCACAACGCGCTTCAGGGCACGCCGGTCTTCATCTCCACGGACCAGTTCAGCGCGTACGAGTCAACAAACTCCCGGAACGCCAGACTTCTCAAGGACAAGCTCGAGGAGGCGGATTTCGTCTTCATCCACGACCCGCAGCCCGCCCCCCTCTTGAGGATGACCCCCAGGCGACGCGGCAAGTGGGTCTGGCGATGCCACATCGATGTCAGCCGTCCCCAGCGTCACGTCTGGAAGTACCTGCGGCGCTTCGTCACCGACTACGACGCCAGCGTCTTCTCGCTCGCGGCTTTCTCCCAGGAGCTGCCGCACACGCAATATGTCATCCCGCCCAGCATCGACCCGCTCGCGGACAAGAATGTGGAGCTGACCGACGAAGAGATTCGCGGCGTCTGCGACGAGTTCGGTCTGGACGAGGAGCGTGAAATGGTCGTCCAGGTGTCGAGGTTCGACAGGTTCAAAGACCCCGTGGGCGTGATCGGAGCGTACAGGCTTGCGAAGAAATTCACCCCCGGGCTTCAGCTAGTCCTCGCGGGCGGGGGCGCGACCGACGACCCCGAGGGTGAGGCGGTGCTTGCCGAGACGCGGGCCGCAGCCGGCGACGATCCCGACATACACGTCCTCGTGCTTCCGCCCGACTCGCACCGGAGGATCAACGCGCTCCAGCGTCTCGCGGACGTCGTCCTGCAGAAATCGACGAGGGAAGGCTTCGGCCTGACGGTCGCCGAGGCCATGTGGAAGGGTAAGCCGGTGGTGGGCGGCGACGTGGGCGGCATCCGGCTGCAGATCGTCAACCATCACACGGGCTTCCTGGTGTCGACGCCGGAGGGCGCGGCCATACGGATACGCTATCTTCTGCACCACCCGGAGATACTCGAGAGCATGGGCGAGAAGGCCCGGCGCCTGGTGCGCAACAACTTCCTGCTGACGCGCCACCTGCGCGAGTACCTGACGGTGATGGTCTCCCTTCTCCATGAGACCGGCGACAGGATAGAGCTGTCATGACGGACGCCAAAGACAACGAGAGCGGTCACCCCGGCATACACGGGTTCTGGGACGACGTTCGGACCGCTCCCCACCGGTGTCTCGTCCTCGACTACGACGGGACGCTGGCCGGTTTTCATGTCGACAGGATGCGGGCGTTCCCGATCCCCGGCGTCGTCGATCTGCTGGAGCGCGTCCGCGACTCCGAGGGAACCTCCCTCTCGATAATGACGGGCAGGCCCATCTCAGAGCTTCTGGAGCTGCTCGGAGACCTCGGGATCCCGATCTGCGGAAGCCAGGGGACCGAGTTCCGCGCGGTCGACGGCACGATCAGGACTCATGAACTCTCGGACAAGCAGGAGGAACGGCTCCGGCGCGCGGAGCGCGAGGCGAACGACCTCGCCCGCGAAGGCCGGGTCGAGCGGAAGCTGGCGAGCGTGGCCCTGCACACGCGGGGCCTCGACGCCGACGCGGCCAGGAGAGAGGAAGCCGCCGTCTGCAAGGCGTGGTCGGAAGACGCGTTCGAGTACGGGCTCGAGTGCCGCTCGTTCAAGGGCGGCGTCGAGCTCCGGCTCGCCGGCGTCGACAAGGGAACGGCACTCAGCTGGACCCTGGAGGGGGCGCCGGAGAACACCCTGTGCGTCTACCTGGGCGACGACCTGACGGACGAGGACGCATTCCGGGCGATCGACGGCCGAGGCTACGGGATCAAGGTAGGAGGCCCGGAAGAACCCACCGCGGCCAGGGGCAGGCTTGCCGATCCGCACGCGGTGAAGGAGTTCCTTGAGACATGGCTGAGAGCGACGAAGGCCGAGTAGAAGAGGAAGATCGCGGGAGCTCGACATCCGGCGGCGGGACCAGCCAGGGCCGACTGGTCGTCGTATCGAACAGGCTGCCCATCGTCCTCACCAGGAAGAGCGGAGGGGGCTGGAACGTTGAGCCCGGCTCCGGCGGGCTCGTCACGGCAATGGCGCCCGTCCTCAGGAACAGGGGCGGGCTGTGGATCGGATGGCCGGGCACGACCGAGTGGGACGGCGTCGAGGACGCGCTCAGGAAGCTCGATCCAAGCACCGGCTATTCGCTCATTCCTGTCCGCCTGACGCGGGAGGAAGAAGAGAAGTACTACCGCGGCTTCGCGAACGAGGTGGTGTGGCCTCTCTTCCACGACCTGCAGTCCCACTGCAACTTCGACCCCGCCTACTGGGACACCTATCAGAACGTCAACCGGAAGTTCGCCGAGGTCGTGGCTCAGCACACGGGCCCGCAGGACTTCGTGTGGATCCACGACTATCATCTGCTGCTCGCGGCCACGGAGTTGCGCGCGATGGGTGTCAAGTCGAAGCTCGGCTACTTCCTTCACATCCCCTTCCCTCCTCTGGACATCTTCGTCAAGATGCCGTGGCGCCTGGAGCTGCTGCTGGCGCTTCTCCAGTACGACATTATCGGCTTCCAGACGATGCGCGACCGCCGCAACTTCCTGCAGTGCCTGCGGGCGCTGGTCGGCGCGGCCGACCTGTGCGGCCGCGGCCAGGTGTGCGACATCGAGCTGGAACACGACAAGCTCCGCCTGGGGGCGTTTCCGATCAGCATCGACTACAAGTGGTTCGCCTCGCGAGCGGGCAGTAAGGAGGTGGCCGAGAGCGCCTGGCACGTTCACGAGAACCTCCCCGACCGCAAGATCGTGCTCGGCATAGACCGGATGGACTACACGAAGGGCATTCCGTACAGGCTGGAGGCGTTCCGTCATCTCCTGCGCACGAACCCCGAGCTCCGGAACAAGCTGACGCTCGTCCAGGTCGTGGTGCCGAGCCGCAGGGGCATACCGGAATACGACGCGCTCAAGACCCACATCGAGCGGCTGGTGGGCGAGATCAACGGCGAGTTCACGAGCCAGTCCGGCTGGGTGCCCATCCACTACTCGTACCGCTCTCTCGACCATTACGAGCTTCTGGGCTACTACCGCGCCTGCGAGATCGCGCTCATCACACCGATCAAGGACGGGATGAACCTGGTGGCGAAGGAGTACTGCGCCTCCAACATCGAGGAGAACGGCGTCCTGATACTGAGCGAATTCGCCGGCGCCGCGGCCGAGCTGCAGAAGGGCGCGCTTCTCGTCAACCCGTACGACGTGGTCAGGATGTCCGAGGCGATCAGCAGGGCCTACCACATGAAGCCCGACGAGAGGCACGCCAGAATGCGGCGCCTCCGCCGGAGCGTCCGCAAGCGCGACATCTTCTGGTGGGTCGACTCGTTCCTGGAGGCCGCGATAGCCAAGAACCTCGACAGCTTCCCTGTGATAGCGGACTACGTTCCCGACGGCGCGCCGGACATCTAGGATTTCCCGGCGGCCAGGCGGCGCGGGTGACGGGGACGTCTCCCCTCGCTCGTCCGCCCTCCACCAGATTCGAGGAGGTCCGGCAGTATGAACAGAATAGGAATGGTGCTGGCCGCGACGCTCGTTCTCGTCGTGGCCTGCGGATGCTCGGCGGAGCCGCAGGCCGAGGCTCCGGGCGAGAAGCCGCTCTCCACGAGGCTCGCAGAGGCCGACCAGGCGTTCCGGAACAGGCAGTACGAAGAGGCCGGCGAGATGTTCGAGTCGATCGCCGAAGACGCGCTCGCCGCAGACAGCGTGTCAGTCTTCGTAGAGGCGGCGTCGATGAGGGCCCGCAGCCTCCTGATACGGGGGAACGCGGACGCCGGCCGGCCTTGGCTCGCGAAGGCGGAGGAGCGCGCCGACCCTTCGGCGCCGGAGGGATGGTCGCGCTACCTGGGAGTGAGAGGGAGGTTTGAGTGGGAGGACGGCGACAACGATGAGGCCACGGCGACGTTCCACGAGATGTTCGAGTACTGCCGGACGAACGAACTGTACCGCCGCGCGGTCGACGCCGCGCACATGATCGCTCTGACGGGCGACCCGGCGAAGAAGACCGAGTGGGCCATGCGGGGCATAGAGATGGCCGAGAAGGCCAACATGGTCGGCTGGCTGGGACCGCTGTGGAACAATCTGGGATGGGACTACGTCGACGCCGAGAGATACGAAGAGGCGCGCGAAGCGCTGGAGAAGGCCCGCGAGTACCACTACCTGGGAACCGCCCCGATCCCCAAGCTTATCGCCGACTACTCAGTCGCGCATGTGATGAGGCTAGAGGGCGATCTCGACGAGGCGCGCGAGGCCATGCGGGAAGTCTTCGACCGGGCTGAGGAACTCCACGAAGAGGGGAACCCCGACGCGCTCGAGTGGATCGGGTTCAGCAGATGGGAACTCGGTGAGATAGCTGTCTCTAAGGGTGAGGCGGGTATCGGCCTCGGCATGCTGCAGAAGGCGCTGGGCGAGCTGGAAGAGGCCGGTATGCCCTCCTGGGACGAGGAGGACTGGGAAGTGCGCAAGGCCCGGGTGGAGGAGCTCGAGGAGAGGTGACCGAGAGACGCTCGAGCAGGAGGCCGCCGCCGGCCGCGCCCGCGACGCACTGGCCGCTCGACCCGGACGTCGTCTTCCTCAATCACGGCTCGTTCGGAGCCTGCCCGACGAAGGTCCTGGAGGCGCAGCAGCTTCTCAGGAAACGGCTGGAGAGCGGACCCGTCCAGTTCCTCCTGCGAGACGCGCAGATTCTCCTCGACTCGGCCCGCGAAAGCCTCGCGGGCTTCGTCGACGCGGACGCGGAAGACCTCGTTTTCGTCCCCAACGCGACGACCGGCGTGAACACCGTCCTGCGGTCGCTCGATCTCGAGCCCGGGGACGAACTTCTGACGACCAACCACGAGTACAACGCCTGCAGGAACGCTCTCCGCTTCGTGGCCGAACGCTCCGGCGCCCGCGTTGTCGTCGCTCCCGTTCCGTTTCCCATAACGTCTCCGTCGGTCGCGATCGAAGCAGTCCTGGACCGCGTCACGTCGAGGACGCGCCTGGCGCTCATCGATCACGTGACCAGTCTTACGGGCATGGTCATGCCGATCGAGGAACTGATCGGCTCGCTCTCCGAAAAGGGCGTCGACACGCTGGTCGACGGCGCCCATGCGCCCGGCATGCTCCCTCTCTCGATCAGGGACCTCGCCCCCGCCTACTACACCGGGAACTGCCACAAGTGGCTGTGCGCTCCGAAGGGCGCCGCCCTGCTCTACGTCAGACGTGACCTGCAGGCGGGAATCCGCCCACTCACCATCAGCCACGGCGCGAACGCGCCCGTGGAGGACCGAAGCAGGTTTCGGATGGAGTTCGACTGGACCGGGACGCACGACCCGACACCTTACCTCTGCGTGCCGGAGGCCATGAGGTTCATGGGATCGCTCTACCCGGGAGGATGGCCCGAGCTCATGCGCAGGAACCGCGCGCTCGCGCTCGAGGCGAGAGAGCTTCTGTGCGGCAGGCTCGGAGTGCCTCCCGCGTGCCCCGGAGGGATGATCGGGACGCTGGCGAGCATCCCGCTCGCGGCTGGCGAATACGACTTCACGACGACCGCCCTGGCGTTCGATCCGATGGACGAGATCCTGCGGGAAGAATACGGCATCGAGGTGCCGGTGATGGCCTGCCCGGACGGACCCGGCGGCATCCTCCGGATCGCCGCCCAAGCCTACAACTCGATCGAACAGTACCAGTATCTGGCCGACGCCGTGCTGGAGATCAGGGCGCGACGGGACGTCTGACGGCCCCGGCGGTCCGGCGAGCCAGCTCCGCGCCAGACCCTCCCTAGACGCATCAACGTGAGATGCATCTCAGACGGACGCCCCCGCCGCGGAGCGCCGGGCTGAGACGCGGCGCCGCCCGGTTCACGGCAGCTCTATGGGCAGCTCCGCCACGTAGAGAAGCGACCTGTCCCTGTTCTCCGCGAAGTTGCGCAGCATGAACTCGAGGTCCGGCCGCACCAGGTCGTCGTAGACGGTCTCGCCGTTCACACGCACGACGATATTCTCCTCCAGCCTGAACATGTCCGGATGGATCAGGACGCGGCACGCGCCGAGCCTCGAGGCTTGGATGTCGACCGTGTTCGCGCAGAACGAGGCCAGGGCCTTCGCCGAGGGCGACTCGCGCTTGAACACGAAGTAGGCCGACTCCTCCGCGAGGCTCCCCTCGAGCGTCACACGCTCTCCCTCGCGCAGGACGGTCATCTCGAACGAGTCTCCCCTCTCGACGTCCTCCTTCCAGACGTCGAGCGCGGCCAGGCTGTCGACCTGCGCGCCGTCGGCCTCGACGATCACGTCCCCGGGCTTGAGCCCCATCGACCTCGCGGCCGACTCGCCGTCCGACAGGCCTTCAACGAAGATCCCCGTACCCTCGAAATCCCATTTCGGGAAGAACCCCACGGTGATTCTGTCGTCGATGAGCGCGACGTTGTGGTCGGTGTGCCAGGGCGCCGGTTCCTCCGCGGACACTCGGTCGATCGCGAGCCACCTGCAGGCGCCGAACTCCGGGCGGGCGGCCTCCCACACGATCCTGTGCGGGAACGGATTCCTCGGGTGTCGCTCGAGAAAGCGGGCGATGGCCGGCAGGTCGCCCTTTACGTCCTCGAAGTCGTGCTGCCCCGGGAGCTCCCTGTAGAAGACGTCGCCGCCCGCCTCTCTTGCCATCTCGATCGTCGGCCGCATCCGCTCGGACGGATAGAGCCCGTCGTCGAACGTGGTTGTGGCGTAAACCGGCGTGTTGGCGATGTTCGGCGCGTAGGTCGGAAGGTCTCCGTCGAGGCTTCCGACGCCGATGTGGCCGTTCAACGCCACGAAGGCTGCGTAGTCGTTCGGCGCGACCATGGCGTGCGCGAAGCCGGCGGACGCGCCGTCGGAGAACCCGATCATCCACACGCGGTCATCGTCCACATTGAGCTCCGACTTGACCGTGCGGACCAGGTTCCTGATGTTCGACATGCCGACGTCGTCCCACCAGGTCGCGCCGGTCTGCCCGAACGGAACGAGCGCGATCCAGCCCATCTCCCCGGCCAGGTCGATCACGTCATTGTCGGTCACGTAGTCAAGCGGGTCCTCCATGACCTCCGCTCGTCCCACGCCTCCGTGAAGATTGACAAGGAGAGGCGTGGGCTCGCCCGGATCGTACGAATCCGGAACGACGAGGACCCAGGGCCGTTCCACGGTGTCGACGCAGACGGTCGTCCTGAGGACCGGCAGGCCCTTCTCCGCGAAGTCCCCGTACTCCATGGC